>JAHJTL010000068.1 GCA_018829775.1 Chloroflexota bacterium
CACCGATTTAGCTGAATCTACAGCCATTGGTTCAGTAGGCACTTGCGGCTGGAGCGGTGCCGCATGCACGCAGTTCTTTATTGACCCAAAGGAAGAATTAATCGCCCTTGCTCTCTCACAAGTATTTGGTTTCGGATTCAAGCCTGGTTTTGCTTTAGACCAAGAATTTGAGAAGGCCATATATCAGGCGATAATCGTCTGAAGTGTAGTTCGCGACACAAACCGTCATTTTGTTCAGTCAGAACCTTTTTGTTTGTATCTGTACAAAACAATTCCAAGACGGTGTTGTAAGGAAAGATAAGATCGGAGAGGACAATATAAGTCATATTGACTCTGGGTGAGGGATCATAATATGATTACATCATTAGGGATGCTGGGGGCTGTGAGTAACTATCTGTGCTGACTGGGGAAATTTAGGTGGGTTTGAGGACAAAAAAATCTTACCAACATATTACAAATCTTGAGAGATCTCTGTACAAACAGCCTTTGGTGACCTTTTACACAGTTCACATTTAGATGGCAGATGATGGGAAATATGAACTGGCCGAAAGAGACCATTATTACCAAGACGGCCATTGGTATAACCCTTGTTGGAAGCATGCTGTTCGCATGGGAACTTTTCGGTCTTCTGGTAACCCATATCAACTCAGGTGCCATTTGGCGTGCCGTGGAACACGGAGCATTCATCGCCTTCGTCAGCTTCATAATCTACAGCGGGTTGGTGTATCAATTTACTCGTTTGGGTCACTTCAAACGGCAGTTGATACATCGGCGCGCATCACAGAACGAACTAGATGCGTTCGCTATTGACAGGATAGCGCCACCGGCTGTCTTCTTGATTCCATCTTACAAAGAGGAAGAACGTGTGATTCGGCAAGCTCTCCTTTCGGTAGCCCTGCAAGAGTATCCTAATCGCCGTATTGTTCTCCTCATAGATGATCCTCCCAATCCAATCTCTCCCAACGATCAGGCAAGTCTAGCAGCCACGAGAAGGTTGACCATGGAAGTGCAGCAGGTACTCGACTGTGAAGCTAACAAGTACCGCGAGGCAATGATAGCCTATATCAATCGGAAATCGATAGGAGACGTAGGTGATCTCTTAAGGGAACGTGAAACCGTAGTCCAACTCTACACACAGGCAGCCCAGTGGTTTCGAAACGCTGCGTCACGATATGAGGTAACCGATCACACAGACAGGCTCTTTGTCGAGAAAATCCTTCTTGAGCGCAGCTACCGATACTTGGAAATTGCAAAGAATATCAGGAATTCTTCAAGCCACCTGAGTATGGACAGGCTTGAAAGGGAGTACAAGCGGTTGAGCAGTTTGTTCCAAGTGGAATTGGCCTACTTCGAACGCAAGCGCTACGTGAACCTCTCCCATGAACCTAACAAGGCGATGAACCTTAACAGCTACATCGAGCTAATGGGAAGGAGTTTCCGAGAGACGAACCACGCGGACGGAGTTCACCTTGAACCAACTCCACCTTCCGATGAAATGCTCAACATTCCTGACGCAGATTATATCATAACCCTGGATGCTGATAGCTTGTTGCTCCCTGAATATGCACTGAGGCTAATCCATATTTTGGAGCAACCACAAAACGTTAGAATCGCAGTCATTCAGACACCGTACAGTGCGGTGCCAAATCCTGCTAGTATTGTGGAACGCATCGCTGGAGCCACGACAGACATACAATGTGTGATCCACCAAGGATTTACTCACTTCGACGCGACCTACTGGGTTGGGGCAAACGCGGTTCTTCGTAAGGTAGCACTTGCGGATATACGCGTTATGGGGAGTGAACGTGGTTTCCCAATAGCAAAATACATACAGGACAGGACAGTCATAGAGGATACGGAGTCCTCCGTTGACCTCATAGCTCGGGGTTGGAAACTCTATAACTACCCTGAGCGGTTGTCCTATAGTGCGTCCCCTCCTGACTTCGGTTCGCTCTTGATACAGAGGCGCCGCTGGGCAAATGGAGGTATAATCATCTTACCCAAACTGTTTCGTTACCTCTTAAGTAGACCTTTCAAGCAGAGTAAGGTGGGCGAAGGTATAATACGCTTTCACTACCTGGCGTCTCTTGCAGCTGTCAACTTTGGGCTGTTACTAATGCTAGTGTACCCTTTTGAAAGTAGCATGCGTAGTTTCCTGCTGCCTGTAGTTTGCTTACCGTATTTCTACCTGTACGGGCGTGACATGGTCATTATTGGCTATCGTGCGAGCGATCTGGCCCGTGTGTACGCGCTGAATCTGATGTTGCTGCCGGTTAACCTAGCAGGCGTGTTAAAATCACTTCAACAAGCGATCTGTAGGCGCAAAGTTCCCTTTGGGCGAACACCCAAGGTGCGAGGGAGAACAGGTGTGCCTCTCCTGTACCTGGTTGTATTATACGGGCTTCTAGTCTTGGCTCTTTCGTCTTTCCTTATGGACATGCTACACGCACGCTACGCTCACGCAACATTTTGCTTGATAAACTCCGCATTTTTTACATACATAGTTGTCAGATTCATCGGGCTCCGAAGCACGGTCGAAGACATCATGTCCAGTAACTTCCTAAGGTCGATAGAGAGGAAGTGGGCGACTTTGCTGGCGCAAGCAGCGAGTGCTACCG
Organism: Chloroflexota bacterium; assembly: GCA_018829775.1. NCBI lineage: Bacteria > Bacillati > Chloroflexota > Chloroflexota bacterium. The sequence continues at coordinate 2,619 of JAHJTL010000068.1, forward strand.
TGAATCGGCTGAGAGCTCGACACGCTGAAAGTTAATTTCACTCATGATATTGAGTTAGGGATTGGTTACTGATAACGGATGTAATAATTCGTCAGATTGTGCAATAAAGGAACGATTTTTATCTGAATTGCACAAAACAGTCGATTGTATAAGATATCGTTAAAGAATCGTTTGTTATCTAGTAAAAAAATTCGTTATTGTGTGATTTGTAGCTAGACATTAAAGATGCAGATGGTTTGGCATATAGAACTGGAGTAGTCGATCGTAAACCCTTGTCGACGATTCGACGTAACTTCTGCAAGAGAAGAGTTGACGGGCGTCTTTATGAGACTGCATAATGTAGCCGTCTCGTTTGGGCCACGCCTGAGGCCAGGGGCCAGCCGAAATGGGGAATCTCAGTTTACAGAACTCCGTCAGTCCACGAGCAACTACTTGGGGAGAAGGAGCCAGCCATGAAAACGCTGGTTACAGGGGGAACAGGTTTCGTCGCTAGTAATATCGTTCGGACGCTTGCGGGGCAGGGAGAGCAGGTAGTTTCCTTCGACCTCGTTCCGCCCAGCGATCTGCTCCGTGCGTATATTGAGCCTTGGGCCGAGAGAGTCACCTTCATTCAGGGTGACCTTCTCAGCCAAGACGAGCTAGACGCGGTCCTTGAGCAGGACATCAAGCGGATCGTGCATGCCGCGGTTTTCACCGGCCTCTTCCCCAATATCGAGGCTGGGAGGAGCAGGGACATCGTAGCTATCAACGTGATGGGCACCACCAATGTGCTCGAGATGGCACGCAAGCTGTCCATCGAGCGGTTCCTCTACGTCAGCTCTGGCGCGGTCTATGGAGACGACCATCCCGACAGGGTGCTGACGGAGGAGAGCGCCCCACGTCCGCACACGCTCTATGCAGTGACGAAATACGTAAGTGAGCTGCTGACGCGTCGCTACGGAGAATTGCACGGTTTCCCCACGGTGAGCGTCCGTTTGGGCAGTCCCTATGGACCCATGGAGCGAGTCACTGGCCACCGGGCCAACCAGTCCCTGTTCAAAGATTGGACAGGGAACATCGTCCGCGGGGAGCCAATCGAAGTGGGAGACAGGTCTGTGGAGCAGGTCTTCTCCTACGTCCTTGACATCGCTGGCGGCATCTGCGCAGTCCTGAACGCTCCATCTCTCTCCTACGATGTGTACAACGTCTCTACGGGAGAGCAGGCCTCACTCGAGCGAATCGTCGCGGTCCTCCGTGATCTGCACCCGGGGTTGCAGGTCCTCGACAAGCCGGAAGCAGGGCCGCCTCGAGGCGGCAGAAAATTGAAGGCGCAACGTCTGATGAGGGATGTGGGGTTTCGCCCGCGGTATGACCTGCGCTCGGGACTAGAGGAGTACCTGGACTGGCGGCGGGCCAACAACTTCACAGAGTAGGGAATAACCGAGAGGCCATACCGTACCCCCTTCAATGCGCCTCTCCCCCAATGTTAACCCGCGATTCTCGATTATAGAAAATCCCCATTTGCATGCTTGATCTGATTTTTCTAGTATTTTAGACAAAGCCTGTCCAACAATCCTTCATAATTGTGTAATTTGACAATTTGGGCTATTGTGCAATGGTTATCGGCCTACGGTGTTCACTTATCGCTTATGGATCAAATATTATTTCACGCTGAGGCCCGCCGTTTTGTTAATGTAGAAACGCTAGGCTGCTTGGTCAGCCACTGGTGGTACACCTAGCCCTTTAACTGTTGGCAGGGGCAGTCCCGATTTAACAGTCGAATCTGGTGATAGTAACCGGGTCAGAGTCAGCGTTTTTTGTTCCGAATCGACTATAGTCCATTTGCCAGAAAGTAGATTCAGTATGGAAATATCGGCGGCCATGCCGGGTTTTAAACTACCTATTCTGTCAGCCAAGCCGAGGGCACGCGCCGGATTAATGGTGCTCATTTCGATTACTTGTGTTAGCTTTAACCCCAATCCTAACAGAGTGGACATTACTGCGGTCAAGCCATACACCCGGTCGGTGATTGAAGGTGCAACGATGTCAGAACTGATGGTGGTGGGCAAGATACCCTGACTCAACCCATTTTTGGCTACCTCAAAGTTAAAGTGAATACGACCACGCCCAATATCTAGAATTACTCCTCGTTGCATTGCCTGTTTCAACTCCGGTAAAAATGTACCATCGTCGCGCATGCAACCTCCCCAATTGGAATTATAGAGATGGGTCAAGATATCTCCTGACTCCAGTAACGGCAGAGTTTCTTGTGTTAAAGTTGGTGAGACTAGTTGTTTTAAATCGCCCATATGTACCACCAGAGGTAAGTCGAACCTCTTGGCTACTTTTTGAGCCGTTTTAACCACTTCAACTCCCTCCCTGGAGATGAGGTCGCCTAATAGGCGTATCTTAATTCCCCTGATCAAATCACGGTTAGCTTGTACAGTGGCTGCAGTGGCATCTACGTCAATCTCTTCCCAGGTTCGCAATTCAGGGATGATTTTTTGTCCGAGTGAACCAATATGAAGTAAGCAATAAACTGTAGTACGGGCGGTGGCAATATCTTTTTTAAGATCATCGAAAGTCGCTTGCCCAGCGCTTCCTCCATCTACCACCGTGGTCACTCCCTGATTGACACCAACGGTGTCGGGTTCGGTGCCGGGAGGATCCTGTTTATTGTAGACATGGCAATGAGAGTCAATCAGCCCCGGAGTGACAATTTTACCTTGGGCATTGATTACCTGGTTGCTTTCTGTCGGTGAGATATTTTCAGACAGGCAAGCAATTTTATCTCCATTAATGGCAATATCCAATTGGTCGTCTAGTTGCTGTGCTGGGTCAATTATCCTTCCACTCTTTATCAATAGATCGTACATTAAACACCACCTTTACCAAGATATTATAAGATTCTTAATATTCCTTGCATATTTGAAATGCATCATTATAGCATGAGTTGGTATTAAAGCAAATAACACGCTGTTACTTCATTCAATTGATATAACAAAATGTTGTCAAAATATAAAAACCATATTGTTGCAATGAGGGCTGGATATTCTCACGGAAAGAGTGTCCGGCCCATTATTATTACTTACATTGTTTCGTTTTGAGCCTTTAGTGTTGACAAGATACTAGTTAAGGATCCAATAAGCGCGGATATCGGCAACGGTCAGACGGGCGAGTTCACCGCGTCTGAGTCCGGTCAGAGTGGCGAATCTGACAAGCAGAAGATCTCTCTCCACCGTCCGCTTGTGGGTATTCTTGTGACGAATGAAATCAATTAATCGCTCGATATCATCCGGCTCAACGTATTCAGGGAGGGATTTGGGTTTCGCCGGTCTGATATCCAGGCTTTCTCCGTACCATTCCATGAAGCCACGTATCATGCCCGCATATCGTACCATTGTTGCCTGGGCATGGTTGGCATATTGGGCAAGGAACTGCGTTGCCAGTTCTACCGAGGGGGGAAATTCCCCCAGAAACTGGTGGTATTTATCAAGGATGAGTGTGTACTGGTCATACTGCCCCGGGGTCAGTCTGACCTTGAGACGGTCGTAGTAGAGCGAAAAAAGTTCGTGGTTTGTCTTGCGCTTGAGGGGAAGTCGGCGTTTAGCTTTATCGTCCAACAGCACCTCGAGCAATTCTCTGACGCTTAATTCTTCGATTGCTGAATCTAATGGTGGAGCTGAGGAGACTCGAACTCCTGACTTCCTCGTTGCAAACGAGGCGCTCTCCCGACTGAGCTACAGCCCCACTGCCGTAGGCAGTATACCACATCTGTAACAGGTTTATTATCCTTCACTGACGATGCATCCCCGTTCTTGTCAGCTATAGGCAATACTGTTATACTGAATCCGTTACCGATTCGAGGGCCGGCCATGAACTTTGAGACCATCATCGGGCTGGAAGTACACGCCCAGTTGTTGACCAAGAGCAAAATGTACTGCGGCTGCAGTGCTGATTATGCTGCCGCCCCGCCCAATACCCACGTCTGCCCGGTATGCCTCGGTATGCCCGGCGTTCTGCCAGTTATCAACAAGCAGGCGGTGGAGTACACCATCATGACAGCGCTGGCATTGAACTGCACCATTTCCGATTACACCAAGTTCGACCGCAAGAACTATCCGTATCCGGACCTGATGAAAGGCTACCAGATTTCCCAGTATGATGCGCCTATCGGGAAGGGTGGCTGGTTAGATATTGAAGTCGATGGCAAGAAAAGGAAAATCGCTATTACCCGTGTGCATCTGGAAGAAGATGTGGCCAAGCTCCTGCACCGGACAGGTACTGATGGAGAAGAGTACAGCCTGGTGGACGTGAACCGTTCCGGCGTGCCGCTGATGGAGATTGTCGGCGAGCCGGACCTGCGTTCGCCGGAGGAAGCCCGCCAGTATTTAAACAAGCTGCGCAGCATTCTACAGTACCTCGGCGTCTCAACGGGAAACATGGAGGAGGGCAGTTTCCGCTGCGATGCCAACATCAGCATCCGCCCTGAAGGCAGTTCCAACTTGGGGCCCAAGGTTGAAGTCAAGAATATGAACAGCTTCCGGGCGGTCTACCAGGCGATGGACTACGAGGCCAGGCGGCAGAGGAAAGCCTACAGCGAAGGCAAGAAGCTTGTTCAGGAGACGCGGGGCTGGGTTGAGGAAAAGGGAAAGACGGTGGCGCAGCGCAGCAAGGAGTATGCCCATGACTACCGCTATTTCCCCGAGCCCGACCTCCCCCCTCTGATGATAAGTCGGGAGTGGGTGGAGGAAATAAGGGCTAAAATACCTGAACTGCCAGAGGACAGACGAGGCCGATTCATGACGGAGTATGGCCTGCCGCTCTATGACGCCAGCGAGCTAACAAAAACCAAAGATATGGCCGATTACTTTGAAGAAAGCACTAAAACTGATGCCTACCAGAAGCTGCCTTCCGATAAAGCGGCCAAAGAAGTGAGCAACTGGCTTCTGGGTCAAGCTAGCCATATAATGAACGCTGCCAATACTGATATAGAGGGATTCAGGAAAATGATCAGCCCTGAACAACTATGCCAGCTTGTGGCCAAAATACCGGCAGGTAGTGTTAGCAGCACCAGTGCCAAAGAGGTGCTGGGCGAAATGTTTAATACAGGGAAAAGTGCTGAGGAAGTTATACAAGAGCGCGGCCTCATCCAGATAAGCGATACCGGGGAGCTTGAAGCCGCCATAGTTGACGTGATAAACTCAAATGAACAGGCCGTGTCCGATTACAAAGCGGGCAAGGAAACAGCGCTGAAATTCCTGGTGGGGCAGGTGATGCGGGCGACGAAGGGTCGCGCCAATCCGGTCCTGGCCGGTGACCTGTTGAAGAAAAAGCTTGATGAAAGCTGAAGCGGGTAGATAGGAAGGGAAAGATGCAGACCTACTTAAATATAGCGCAGATAGTGCTGGCAGTAACCCTGATACTGATTATTCTTTTGCAGGTTAGAGGTGGTGGACTGGGGGGCATCTTCGGTCAGCCCGATACGGTATACCGGACGAAGCGGGGCCTGGAAAAGACGATGTTTCAGCTCACCATTGCCCTGGCCGTCCTTTTTATCATCATCGCCATAATCTCGCTCCGGCTCACCTGAGCACCAGTTTGACGGAAACTGGGAGAAACATGAACGCCATCATCACCCTGACCACTGATTTTGGCTTGACCGACGCTTATGTGGCGGCGATGAAGGGTGTAATTCTCGGAATCAACCCCAAGGCTAACATCATCGATATATGCCATGCTATAGCGCCGCAAAACATATCTCAGGCGGCTTTCGTTCTGAACACGGCTTATAAGTTTTTTCCCGAACGCACCGTACACGTGGTCGTGGTTGACCCTGGGGTGGGGACGGGGCGGAGGGCGATTATACTGCGCACACCTCAATTCGACTTCATTGCGCCGGATAACGGCGTGTTGAGCTACGTAATAGAGCCGTTTTTAAAGCAGTGGCCAGGTCCTGAGCAGGGGCAGGTTACGCTTCCCCCCGAATTAAAAGCAGTATCGATTACAAAGCCGGAGTTCTGGCGTACACCAGTAAGCCCAACGTTTCATGGTCGTGACATCTTTGCCCCGATTGCTGCCCGGCTTTCACTGGGGGCATCGCCAGAAACATTTGGCGAGGTCATGAATTCCGTTACGGTATTGCCGGAAACTCGACCGCATCAGGAATCGGCGGATACACTATTGGGGCGAATCGTGCACATAGACAATTTCGGCAATCTGATAACCAATTTCAAACATGAAGACCTGCCACAAAAGCCTTTCGCCGTTGAGGTAAGCAATCGCTCCATTTCGGGGCTGAGCCGGACTTATGCGGAAGGTGAAGAGTTGCTGGCGCTCATCGGAAGCAGCGGCTATCTTGAAATTGCCGTGAAGGGAGGCAGCGCCCTTGATTTTCTGGGCGTTGCAGTGGGTGGTGAAGTCAGGATAAAGCTGGGGAAAAGGTAAATTGGGCGATTTTGAACCTCGATGCTATTGACAAATCTTGGCAGGTTTGTTACTCTGCTTCACAGAGTCCAATAAAGGAGGATTGACAAATGCCCCAGGCTTATTGCATGAAATGTCGAAAGAAAGTAGAAATCAAAAACGCGAAAGCAACAACTCTCAAGAACAAGCGCCCGGCCACTCAGGGCGAATGCCCCAGCTGCGGCACCAAGGTATTCCGCATCGGCAAGTCCTAAACCTGTCCTGGAATTAAATAAAGTCTCTGCAAACGTCCTGGCTACATACAGAGAAGCCAGGCAATTATTGAAAGAAATATAATTAATATTTCTTATTATTCCGTATTATCGATTATCCGGTAATATATGAAGGCATTGTCATTGACAGTGCCTTCTTTGTTCCATTACATTGGTCTTTAGAGTTCTTTATCATCTTTTGGAGAATCGGCCGTGAAACTAAAGCTATTGTTCCTGGAAACAAGGCCCCAGTTTCTGTTACTCTCCGTGGTGCTGGCGTTTCTGGGCACCAGCATTGCCTGGTATGACGGTTTTTTTAACCTCGGTTATGCGCTGCTGGCTGGCTTCGGGCTGCTGCTCACTCATATCAGTGTCAATACCCTGAATGACTATTTTGATTACCGGAGCGGCGTGGACCTGGCTACAAAACGGACACCCTTCAGCGGCGGCAGCGGCATCCTGCCCGCGGAGCTGCTCACACCGAAACAGGTCTTCTGGCTTGGCATGTCTTCTTTCCTGATGGCGGTGGGCATCGGTGTATTTTTCATCCTGACGACGGGATGGCTGCTTCTTCCTCTGCTGGTGTTCGCTGCGATATGTGTTCTTTTCTATACGCCGTTAATACTCAAAATGCCCTGGCCAGAATGGGCCGCCGGGTTTGGTCTTGGCGTGTTGCCGATTCTGGGGCTTTACTTTGTCCAGACCGCTCAATACACCTGGCACACGGTGATTGCGGCAGTTCCCTCCGGGATTCTGGTGCATAACCTCCTCCTGCTCAACGAGTTCCCCGACACCGAGGCAGACGCTCAGGGTGGACGAAGGACTTTGCCTATAATTATGGGCGGGTCGCGTTCCAGCCTCATTTATTCATTTTTTACTATTGCAATCTATCTATGGATAATCGGGTGGGTCATTGCCGGCGTGATGCCCGTCTTCTCGCTTATCGCGCTGTTAACGCTCCCCTTTGCCCTGAAGGCAATCAAGGGTTCCAGGAAGCACCAGGAGATGGCGCGACTCGTTCCCGCGATGGCCAGCAACGTGCTGGTCGTCCTCGTGACGCAGCTTCTCCTGGGCATCGGCTATATACTGGCCAGAATTGTCTGAACAGCTCACGCAATAATCAGAGATGCCGTAATAAATGTTATGAGCAGACCTCTGCAACGCATGTTCACCGAGGTGCCGCCCCGTTACGACCTTATCAATTCGGTCATAACCTGGGGGCTTGACCGGCGGTGGCGGAGAAAAGCGGCGGAGGAATGCCTGAAGGGTAAACCGGAAAAGGTGCTCGACCTCTGCTGCGGGACCGGTGACCTGGCCATAACCGTGTGCAGACTTGGTAGAAGCGAAGTCAGCGTGGTCGGAATCGATTACAGTCCGCCCATGCTGGAAATCGCGCGAAAGAAGGCGGCGTCTCTGGATGGTGATAAGCATATTTCCTTCATCAATGGCGATGCGGCATCTCTCCCTTTCCCCGACGCATCCTTCGACTCTGTCGGCATCTCTTTTGCCTTCCGAAACTTAACCTATAAGAATCCACTGGCGAGACAGCATTTAACTGAGGTCCGGCGCCTCCTCACCGCCGGGGGCAGGTACGTTGTTGTTGAGACCAGCCAGCCCACTGCAAGGTTTATCCGAGGAATATTCCACCGGTATCTGCGCTGGATTGTCCGCCGCGTGGGGGTTTGGCTCTCCGGAAACAAGGGGGCATATAACTATCTGGCGGAGTCGGCGGCCAGCTTCTATACCGCAGAGGAGGTGAAGGCTATGCTGCTTGAGTCAGGTTTCCGTGAGGTTCTGTACCGGCCGCTTCTGTTTGGCGCCGCCGGCATCCATATTGCCGTCAAATGAGTGGTTAAGTCTGCTCTTCGATATATAGTTCTCTCAGGTTGTTGAGGGAGGTGAAAAATTCCCGCATCATAACGCTCACCGGGTACATGCCTTTTCTGGTTACCCGGATTTTGTCCTTGCTCCTTACCAGGTTAGAGAGCTTTAAAAGGAGCAGCTCCGAGTTTAATTTTTTTTCAATACTGGCGCCAAACCTCTGCGCAAACCTATCGGCATCCAGTTCCATGCCGAAGAGTTTGGTGAGCAGATAGTAGCGCTGGTTTTCCCTTTCCGATAGTTTGCGCCAGCCAACGATGGGCAGGGTATCCTGGCTCAGCAACTCGCCGTACCGGTCCAGCGAAAACGTATTCACGTAGAAATTGCCGCCCACGATGCTTACCGAGCCGGCACCGATGCCTATATAGTCGTCGAAGTCGATGATATATTCATCAATCATCCGCTCACCTCTGGAGAAGCACCAGACGGTGGATGCCTTGTAATCGTCTGCGTAGAGTTCCTTAAGGATGACATCGTAAAATCGCTTCTCCTCAGTTATGTCCACGCGGTTGAAGCGCCGCTCCAGAGCGTTTTTTTTGTGCGGGGAAGCCATGAGGGGATAGAAGGTGGCCTGGTCGATATTTAGCTCTTTAAATGTCCGCACATCCGCCCGGAACTGGTCAACCGTCTGGCCCGGGAAATTGAAGACGAAGTCTACGTTCACCGTGTCGAACTCTCCCTCCGCCATCAGCACCTGCTGCTTCATTTCGTCACTGGGGCCGAAAGGCCTTCCCATCGCTTTGACGATGCCGTCATCGAAGCTCTGCACCCCGATGGAAAGGCGGTTGATGCCGGCCGCCTTGAGCCGGGCGATGTTCTCCCGGTTGATTTCACGGGGAGTGGTCTCCAGCGAGATGCGCTTGACGTCGAAATTGGCTTTGAGGTAGTCGATAAAGCCGACCAGTTCGTCCATGAGGATGGTCGGCGTGCCGCCACCGAAGTAAAAATCTGAGAAAGCGAAGCCCTTCTCGATGTAGAGGTCAAGCTCCCGCTTCAGGTGCCTGAAATACTGTCGTGCTTTATCTTCCTTGAACAGGTAGCGATTAAAGCAGCAGAACGGGCACAGGGTACGGCAGAACGGGATATGAATATAGAGCGATATATCTCTGATTTCCCTGGCGCCTGTGAATACTGAATCGTCAATGTCTTGTTGTAGTTTCAGGAACTTATGTCCCTCGCGCCTGGTAACCCAGCCGACCATGTTTGCCAGCATTTTATACTAACCCCATACGTGAATAGAGTACATTATTCAGCAGGTTCGTGCGTTTAGAAGTTTACTGCACCACAACGCCGGTGCCGTAGGCCAGAACCTCGGCGGCGTTCTGCATGACCATAGAGGTGGCGAATCGCATGCTCACAATGGCGTTGGCACCCTGCTTTTCCGCGTCCTCAATCAGCCTCTTGATGGACTCCTCCCTCGCCTCGGCCATCATCTTGGTGTATTCGGTGATTTCGCCGCCGGCTAAACCGCGAAAAGAGGCCATAATATCCTTGCCCAGATGTCGTGCCCGTATGGTGCTGCCCCGCACCAGACCGATGGTCTTGGTTATCTTTTTACCCTCAATTTCCGCTGAGGTAGTGATAATCATCGCTCAACCTCCTTGAAATCCTCTGTTTTCGCCTTTTTAATTCGGTCTTTAATCGCCACGCCGATGAGGATGAGTATCCCGGCACCAATCGCCCCGACCGCTATCCTGACGATTAACGGAATCTCGCTTTCGGCAAAGAAGGCATTGACTGACCAGCCAATCAGGGCGAGCATCCCCAGTGCCATGAGAACGAGAGCTACTTTCTGCCACATATTATACCTCCAGATTTTAGCGTTTCCGCCGCCGCACCGTTCCCTGCGGGGTATCTTCCATGGCGATGCCGGCTTCATCCAGTCTAGATCGAATATAATCGGCAAGCTGCCATTTTTCATCTTTACGAAGTTCATTGCGGGTTGCCATTAGCTCCTTCAGTACATCTTCAGCATCGGTATCAAGCCTATCGACAGGTATTTCTTTCAAATGAGCTTCCATAAGTTGTTTATTGATCGAGGTTATTTTTTGGCGCAACGACTCAATATCAATTTGCAGCGCTTCTGCCTCTTTGAAGGTAAGGCCTATTACACCACCCAGTTCCACCATTGTTTTTCTGGCTTCAACAGCCTCAAGCCCTTCACTATCATATCGGTTGATTTCACGCGCCAGGTCAAACAATGCTGCTACAGCTTGAGCCGTATTAAAATCATCATCCATGGCCTCGATAAAGCGTTTTCGATATTGCTTCGTGTCTATTTTTCTGGTTGCCTTTCCTCCACTTGCCGGATTATTAACGGTCTGCCGAAGCCGCTCTGCCCCCCGCTCCGCCGCCTCCAGTATCTCCTCGGAGTAGGTGAGCGGGCTGCGGTAGTGGGAGCTGAGGACGAAGATGTGGATGGCGTCGGCGCTGTATTTCACCAGAGCGTCTTTGATGGTGATAAGATTGCCCAGCGACTTGCTCATCTTCTCCTGGCCCATCTGCACCATGCCGTTGTGCAGCCAGTATCTGACGAACGGTTTGATGCCGGTAAAGCTCTCCGACTGGGCGATTTCGTTCTCATGGTGGGGAAAGACAAGGTCCTGCCCGCCGCCGTGTATATCCAGGGTATTCCCCAGGAATTTCAGGCACATGGCGCTGCACTCCATGTGCCATCCCGGTCTCCCCTTACCCCACGGGCTGTCCCAGTCCGGTTCGCCCGGTTTGGAAGCTTTCCAGAGGACAAAGTCCATGGGGTCTTCCTTCTCTTCACCCGCCTCAATGCGTGCTCCGGACCTCATCGAATCCAGGCTGCGGTGGGAAAGCTTGCCGTAGTCGGGGACATTTCTCACGCGGAAATAGACACTGCCCTGCGACTCGTAGGCATACCCCCTGTCAATCAGGCCCTGCACGATTTCAATAATATCCGGTATCACTTCGGTGGCACGTGGGTTCACATCAGGTGGTTCTATGTTCAGCGCTTTCATGTCCTCTTTGAAGCTATTTGTGAATATCTCAGCCAGCTCCTCAGTTGAAATGTTGCGCTTATTCGCCCGGTCAATGATTTTGTCGTCGATATCGGTAACGTTCTGCACATACTTCACCCTGTAGTCGCGGTACCTGAGATAACGCCGGATGACATCGAATATGATATAGCTCATGGCG
>JAHJTL010000069.1 GCA_018829775.1 Chloroflexota bacterium
AGCTGGAGGAGCAAGAAGAAGCTGAAACGCAGTGGTTTGAAGGCACCATAATTACCCTTAGTGAAGGTGAGGAAAATTCAAGCCCTTGGGTGATGACTCTGGAAGGCATAGAGGGTGAGGTTATGGTGTATGTAACCGAAGTGGAAGGCACGCCGGTGTTTGGAGCGCGTGCCGAAATTGAAGGCGTTTTGATAGGCAACATCATTGAAGATGCCAGGGCAGAGATTGAGGAAGAAGAGGAAGAAGAGAGTTAGGTTTTCTGGGTCGGGCGCACGGTTTGAGATATAACTCCATATAGCTCCGGCCGCCGGTCCTCTATGTTATCTATCTCCCACTCTCCTGGTATGAAAACCCGATGCTTCTGCCGTGCTGCGTCCAGATTAACCTCGCCGTATACGATTTCCTCTTTATCGGGACTGGCGAGACTCAAGACTTCACCGGTAACGTCAACAACGTTGCTCAGGCCAGCAAAGGTGAAGCCCCTCTCGGTGCCAACACGGTCGGACAACACCACATGAATCTTATTTTCAATGGTTCTGGCTCTGGCTACGCAATTAAGTGCCTCGCCACGACCCTGGGGGAAATTCGTGGAGAGAACTACTATATCCGCACCCAACAGCGTCATTATTCGGGCACTTTCGGGAAAGAGAATATCGTAGCAAATATGCATACCTATTTTGCCAATAGGCGTCGAGTAAACCTGAAACGGCCGGCCACCCTTGTCTACAAAACGGTCGATTCCCAAGAAAGGGAGATGAATCTTTCTATAGCTGCCAACAAGCCCCTCAGGCCCAACGAATGCTAAAGCGTTGAACAGTTTATCGTCTGCCTTTTCCAGAAGGCCAAAAATGACATAGACGTTTAGTTGTTTACAGAGGGGAATCAGTTCTTCGGTGCTTGGTCCAGGAATGGTTTCGGCAAAAGGTAATGCCTCCTGGCGACTTTTAAATACGTAGCCAGTGAGGTGGCATTCCGGGAACACGACCAGGTTCGCCTTGTTATCGGCGGCACTTTTCACAGCCTTAATCATGCTTGCCATATTATCCTTGTTCTGCATCAACTTGGGGTCCGTCTGGACGGCGGCCACTTTGATTATTTCTGGCATATAACACCTCTTAATGAGTTCATAATTCCTCCTACGCTATCCATTTGATTACCTACGCTAATATAACTTCGTTGGATTGTCAAGGAAGGTCAGGCTTGCAGGATTGATTTGATCGTTGCCATCTGCTGCTCGTATTTTTTCAACAAGGCAACGGCTTGTTCTTCGGTTACCTGTTGAAACTTTATTTTATCTCCCGGCTTTGCCTGCGCCACTTTCGGTATATCTATGCTGATGACGGTGGCGATTTTGGTATAGCCGCCGGTGGTCTGCCGGTCGGCGAGTAAAATAATGGGCAATCCATCTCCGGGCACCTGGATGGCGCCAAGCGGGATACCGTCGGATATAATATCGGCTTCCTCACGGTGCTCTATGCGGGGACCTTCCAGGCGATAGCCCATGCGGTCCGCCTGAGTGGTAACAGTGTATTCAGAATTAAGAAAGGTGCAGATACCTTCCTCGGTGAAAAAATCATCTTGGGGCCCTAAAATGACCCGAAGGGTAATCTGGTTTTCATATGCCGGTATGTATTCGGAAGGAAGCCTAGTTACGGCCGCGGAAGCGGTGCTTTCATGGGCTTTTAAAGTATCTCCCTGGCGCAGTGGTCTGCCGCTTAACCCGCCGATACCGGCCTTGATATAAGTGGAAGCGCTTTTCATCACCTCGGGAACATCGATACCTCCGGAAATGGCTAGATAGGCCCGGCAACCGCTGTCTAATCGGGGGAAAGAAAGAACATCGCCGCTTTTTATCAGCAGGCTTTCCCAGGCAGGAGCAGGCTTACCGTTTATCGTCGCTGCCAGGTCAGCCCCGGTAATGGCGACCTTTATATCCTGAAGTGTACGTAACTGGCAGCCGAGCAGCGTTATTTCCAGCGAAGACGCCCCTTCCTCGTTGCCGACCAGGAGGTTGCCGATGCGAAAGGCGTAATTGTCCAGCGCTCCCGAGGTCGGCACGCCGTATTGCTGGTAGCCGAATCGGCCGAGGTCCTGCACTGTGGTCAATGGCCCCGGCTGAATTACTTCAAATACTTTCATACTTATTCTAATCTATCGACTCCTCATTTAGTCGATATGTCCCGTTTCGGACCGTTTCTTTTATCATGGTGAACTCTTCTGGGGTAACGCTGATAAAGGTCAGGTAATCACCAGCTCGCAATATTGCGGGTGGCTCCCGGGTGGGGTGAAAAAGCTCGAGCGGTGTCCTCCCGATGATTTGCCAGCCACCGGGGCTTTCCGCCGGGTAGATGCCGGTCTGATTGCCGGCTATGCCAACCGAGCCGGCCGGTAGCTTCAGGCGCGGCGTTGTTTTTCGGGGCGTGGCGATTTTTGGCGACATACCGCCAAGATACGGAAATCCCGGCATGAAGCCAATCATATATATCAAATAACCCGTACCGCTGTGTATCCGGACAACTTCGGCGGCGCTAAGATTGTTGTGCTGGGCGACCAGTTCTAAATCAGGGCCGAACTCGCCCCCGTAGGCGGTCGGTATCTCAATCAGCCTGCGTTTCGGTAATTCATTTTCAATTGCGGATTGGAGCAGGTTGAATACCGTTTCCCGAAGTTTGGGAGCGCTGACCTGCAAAGGTTCAAAGTACACCAGGAGAGAGCGATATGTGGGAACGGACTCTACTACTCCGGGAATTCCCGCCCTTTCTATGGCAAGCTTGAGGTTTCTAACGCGCTGGTTAACGTCCGGGTCAATGCTATCCCCAAATTCAACAAAGATAGCTCGGTCACCGCCACTGAGGAACCGAGGTTCTTCATATATCATGGCTTAAAAATCAGAGAAACTTGCTTATTGATATGACCTGAATCCCCGCCTCTTCCATCCGTTCCCTTAGCTTTCGAGCCAGTTCGACGGCGCCCGGCGTATCACCGTGCAGACATATGGTGTCAGCTTCAATCGGAATTTCCCTGCCATCGATTGCCGTGGCTTTTTGCTCCAGGACCATTTTCAAACTGGCGGCGATGACCTGTTCTGTGTCTTCGATAACCGACCCGGGCTGGCTTCTCGGCACGAGGGTCCCATCCGGATTTAAGGCGCGGTCGGCAAAGACCTCGCGCGCTACCTTGAGGCCGACCTCTTCGCCGGCTTCAATCCATACCGAGCCGGAAAGTCCAACCAGTATCATTTTATCGTCAACTTCGCCAACCGCCTCGGCAATAGCCCTCGCGATTGCCTTATCGGTCACTCCCATGTTGTACAGTGCACCATGCGGCTTCACGTGTTGTAAACGGTTTGCTTTGGTGAAGGCCTGGAGCGCCCCGACCTGATACTTTACGTAATTTTTGGCTTCTTGCGGCGTGATTTTCATCTCCCTGCGCCCGAAGCCGATAAGGTCAGGAAGGCCGGGATGCGCCCCGATGGCCACGCCGGCCTTTTCCGCCAGCCCAACTGTTCTTTGCATCCATATCGGGTCGCCGGCATGGAAACCACAGGCAATATTGGCCGAGGTAATGTAAGGCATTAGCTGTTCATCAAGGCCGAGCTTGTAACTACCGTAGCTCTCGCCGAGGTCGCAGTTGAAATCAATCGTCTTAGCCGTTTTATACCTCCAGAATTGAATGCATATATTTCTTACAGGACTGCCAGGTCCTCATCTCGCAGGTCGGTGATGAACATATGTCCCGGCGAGTGGGTAATCATCAGCGTGGGCTTTGATTTTAAGGCCACGGCCTGCGGCGTCACGCCGCAGGCCCAGAATACGGGCACCTCGTTCTCTTTGAAGACAGATGGGTCACCCCAGTCCGGCTTCGACAGGTCGGCAATCCCGATTCTCTCCGGCTCGCCGATATGAACCGGAGCGCCGTGCACCCCGGGATACCGCGAGGTAATCTGCACCGCTTTCACCACCTTGTCTCGGGGAATGGGACGCATACTCACCACCAGAGGCCCCTGGAATATTCCGGCAGGAGTCGTGGGCACATTGGTGACATACATAGATACATTCTTACCTTTACCTTCTTCGATGTGGCGCATTGAAATGCCTGCCCTTATCAGGGCGGTTTCAAAGGTGAAGCTGCATCCCAGCAGGAATGAGACCAGTTCATCGTTCCAGTATTCTTTAATATCTTTCACTTCGGCAGTGAGCTTACCGTCCTGATAGACCCGGTAGAGGGGAATATCCACCCGGATATCAGCAGTCGGCGCAGTTAAGGTCGGTTCATATTTGCCAGGTTCGAGCACTTCCAGGACAGGGCAGGGCTTGGGATTGCGCTGACAGAAAATGAGGAAATCAAAGGCATACTCCTTCGGCAAAACTACCAGGTTCGCTTGCGTAAAACCGGGGGCCAGTCCACATGTAGGCTTTAGCAGGTTCCCCTGCCGGATTTGTCTTCTTACTTTCCGAGGGATATTACTCTGCATATCTAATCCTCCCTCAATGCCTGTGGCGATATTTTACCTTATATTGATTTTATTTTGTAGCCATTAATAAAGCAATCTCTAAAATATTATGGAATGATTTGCTATGGGAGGCATAATTTATTACTTGAATTTATTTCATTTTTAGATTATAAAATAATTGCTCTATGGTAATGGCGGAATATTATATAAATAATCGGGCAAAGGAGAAGAACTGGTGAAAATCGCGCGATTTCAGTGGCAGGGCAAGGCGACCTGGGGGATTGTAGAGGGTGAAGACATTTATGCTCTTGAAGGCGACCTTTACCGGGAATTTAGGAAGGGAGCTAAATTGTGTCAACTGGGGGATATAAAACTTTTGGCCCCGGTAGAGCCCAGCATCACCATCGCCTGTGGTATGAACTACATGGACCATATTAAGGAACTGGGCTGGGAGGTTCCCAAGCAGCCGGCGCTGTTTTTCAAACCATTGCACACCATTGTTGGTCCGGAGGACGACGTAATATATCCCAAGGTGTCCCAGAACTTATGCTACGAGGGAGAGCTATGTTGCGTCATCAAGCGTCGAGCTAAAGATGTGGCGGAAGAAGAGGCGCTTAATTATGTCCTCGGCTACACCTGCGGCAACGACTTCACCACCCCCGACCTCAGCCAGTTGGATGGGCGACTGACCAGGTCCAAGGGCTTTGACACGTCAGGGCCGTTGGGCCCGTTTCTGGTAACCGGCCTTGACTCTCATAACCTGAAAATAAAAAGCCGGCTCAATGGTAAAGTCCAGCAGGACAGCAATACCGGGCTTATGAACTTCGGAGTAGAGAAGCTGGTCAGCTACATATCGGCCTTTATGACCCTGCAGCCTGGAGACGTGGTCTGGACGGGAACGCCAGGGGGAGGCTTGTGTCCGGTGAATGTTGGTGATATTACCGAAGTGGAGATAGAAGGTATCGGTACTCTCAGAAACAAGATAGCAGCGCCGTAGAAGAAGGAAAACTGCCAGCACAATAGTTATGCTCATATTTTAAATAAGTAATGCTATCTTTGAAGAATAAAATGGTTTTATTTGCTTTTGGTTGATACATCGTTTTACCCTTGATATAATGCTTGCAATATGACTGATAAAGATATTCTTAAATGGATTGGCTATGGTGTATTTTCTGCCATATTCATAGGCGTTGTTATTTGGATTATCCGCAGATATACAGAATGGACTAATTTGCACCCCTTCGCTTCTGGCGTAACCATTGGCTTTTTGATAGCCTTGTTTTTGTGCTATTTCACATTCGCCATTTGGTATATTTTGTCTAATCGCTCGTAGCTTCTTCCACGCTACAAATCCGATTACGAATTTTACTCCACAATAAACAGATAATAGCGATAATACAATCAAGGCTATTGTCAGTATAATAAATTCTATCTCCATCATCGCTCTAACCTCACCCTCTTTAACGATATCGGCGGTGTCTTCGGAGTTATCCTAATACGCTTCTTGGGTCTGCCTATCTGCGTCTTTTGCAACCTCATAGTGCCACGTTTCACGTGCGATACTGTGATAGGCTTTGTTGGCTTATGGCGTGTTATATCTGCCCAGTTCTTATAGGGGAAATCTATCCCCGCCACTTCTGCGGGGGTCTTATCGTCTAAAGCATCGTGTGGTCTCAAATAGTTGTAATGCACCAGCCAACCATTAACGAAGTCTATGGCACTTTCAATATTTTTCAATCCCCGCATTACCTTTGTACGCTGTTTCAGCGTGCCGTGAAATCGCTCTATCTTCTGCGTGTTATCCCCTAATGCAAATGGTCTGCTCTGGATATGCTCGGTATCTTTGCCGTAGCGCACGTCTAGGTAAGAAGCCAGCTTATCGGTTATCACAGTCTGTGGTTCTTTGCCCGCCGTTTTGACCGCCTTGTCGTATAGCATCTGGGCATCTCTAGTTGTACGGCTTGTTGATATGCGGGTTGCCAGCAAGAAGCGTGTTTTATCGTCTATAATATCCCACAGCCAAACATTTTGTCCGTCTATCTCCAGAACTGTCTCATCGGCAATCCAAGTATCGCCTATCTTTTTAGGCTGATAGCCCTCTATGCTGTCCGTAGCATATTGAGTGTATTTTTGTATCCATTCGTAAATCGTGGCGGTTGAAGGTGCATTGGCGTGTTCTTGAAGTAAGTGCCTGCGGATAGCCTTGATACTCATTCCCTCATAGTATGAATTCAATGCCGATGATACTTGATTGGCAGGCGTCTTCATATGGAATAGGGTATCATCAGCCTTGAACTTACGCTGGCACACTTTGCACCAGTAGCGTTGAACGCCTTTGTATGTGCCGTATTTAAGCACGCCTTCAGCACCACAGTTTTTACATACTATTTCATTCTCCATTATTACTTACCCCCTTTCGTTCCTTTTCTCTATCAAGTTTAATTTCAGCAATAAATATATCTAGTTTTTCAATTAAATCATCTATCTTTTCATCCGTAGTTTTTTTAGCAGCCTCATCCCATTTCACCCAAAAAAGCGAAATACTAAGATAACCCCAAAGTGCAATTATTAGCCAGAAAACAGGCTCATAGAATATAAATTGCCCTAATTCCTTCCATGCTAACCAGATGCCTAACCCAGCGACCGCCAAATTAATCATCGCTTTGACAATCATTTGCAACCGCCTTTCTGTCTTTTCGCTGTATTTGATGTGCATAATAAATACCCCCTACTAATTCCTTTAGTAGAGGATAAAACCAATTCCAACCAAATGCAAATAAAACCAATAAAATATTGCATTGTTCACCATAAATATAGTAAGTTATAATTGAGAATAAAGATGCAGGGGCGTCCTAACGTGAGTTAGGACTTAAACGGAAGGCAAGTCGGTGAAAGACCGACGCGGCCGCGCCGCTGTGAGTGATGGTCAAGCCATCATAAGTCAGAACGCCAGCCCCTGATATCCTACATTGCTCCGCGGGGAGGAGTAGGACTTTTTAATTCCCCTCGCTGGAGAGGGGTTTTTTATTTTTAATACTGGTAGCGGGAGGCAGAGATGAAGGTAAAGTGGCAAACGACGGCAATGCTCGCTATGGCTCTGGTCATAATCACCTGGCTGATAGTGGCCTGTACACTAAATGCCAGTAAAGAACCAACAGCGCCACACGTTGAGGGGGCGGCATTCCCTCTGGAAATCGTCGACCAGGCGGGAAGGATAGTCAGAGTGGAGAAACTGCCCGAAAAGATAATATCACTGGCGCCGAGCAATACCGAAATCCTGTATGCTCTGGGACTGGAAGACAGACTGGCGGGCGTAACGGAATTCTGTGATTACCCGGAGGCAGCCCAGCAAAAACCGCAGATAGGAGGGTATTCCACGGTCGATATCGAGAAAGTGGTGGAAATGCAGCCAGACCTCATACTGGCGGCCAACATTCACCAGGATGAAGTCATACCACGACTGGAACAGCTTGGCCTGACCGTATTAGCGCTGGACCCGGTAACCGTTGACGAGGTAATCGAAGCGATTAATCTGATTGGAAAAGTTACCGGGAAAGAAGAGGCGGCCTCTCATCTAACCGGAGAAATGGAGGACCGGATTGCGGCGGTAACGGATAGAACAGCCGCCCTGCCTGAGGAAGGGAAGCTGCGGGTTCTTTATATTCTGTGGCATGACCCACTGATGACGGTGGGTTCAGCAACCCGCATCAATGAGCTTATTGAAAGGGCCGGAGGGGTCAGCATTTCCCGAGACCTGACCGAAGAATATCCCAAGATAAGTTTGGAAGCTGTGATTATGGCCAATCCTCAGGTGATTATCGCCGGCAGCGGCCATGGCAGCGGCCAGGACGTGCCGATGCAATTCGCTTTGAATGAACCCAGGCTGGCTGAAGTTGAAGCTCGATTGAATAATCGAATCTACGAGATAGACTCCGACCTGACCAGTCGCCCCGGGCCGAGGATGGTTGAGGGGCTGGAGAAACTGGCCCAATTCATACATCCGGAACTGTTCGAGGAGTCCAAATGACCAGTACTCCGCCGGTACATTTGCTCCACTGGCGTGGCCGAGTTTATGGCATTGTGGGACTGATAATCCTGCTGGCAGTTGTCGCTGCCCTGGCGACCACGGTGGGGAGCGTCTCGATACCGTTCTGGACGACCTGCAGTATTCTGCTTTCCAAGCTGCCGCTGGTTGAGATAACGCCCAAGTGGGCGAGCACTTTGGAAACGATTGTCGTGGATATACGTTTGCCCAGGGTCATGCTGGCGGGAATGGTCGGTGCGGCACTGGCGGCGGCTGGCGCTACCTATCAGGGCCTTTTCCGAAATCCACTCGCCGACCCATATCTGATAGGGGTGGCACAGGGAGCGGCACTGGGAGCAGTCATCGGCTTTATGCTTCCCCCAGCCTGGCACGCTCTGGGGTTCGGGATTATCCCGCTGCTCGCCTTCACCGGCGCACTGCTCAGCACCACCGTGGTCTATATGCTGGCGCGCGTCGGCAAAACACTGCCTGTAACGACGCTCATTCTGGCCGGCGTGGCACTCGGGGCGTTGTTATCCTCAATCGTCTCTTACCTCATAATTTCCAGTGGCGAAAAGATAC
>JAHJTL010000070.1 GCA_018829775.1 Chloroflexota bacterium
ACTACCTGGCGTTTAAACTCTAAGCTGAACGTCCTCTGATTCTTCATGGCAAGGTCCTCTCTTTCATTCATTATACTTGGACCCTGCCAAACCTTCCTACCCCATTGTGTCCAGCTTCAGGGGTTCACTCCAAAGGTAAACAATACCACCTTGGAAAGGGAGATGTAATCGTTCTACCATCTAACATAGAACATAAAGGGTATGTTTCAGAAAAAGGTTTAAGTGCTATTGATGTCTTCTCCCCACCTAGGCATGACTTTGTGGCAAAACTGGAAGAGATGAAGAAAAGCCAGAAAAAGTGATTCTCAATCTCAGAAGTGTCGCGCGTTGGACAGGTTGTTATAGAAAAGGACAGTGAGTAAAAAGGGGCAATATTAAGGCTTATATATTCCGTTTCCTTCCTGACATTGCGAGACTAAGAATTGTCGTTGGCATTAGTGCCGCCATTGCAAACAGAACAGCATCAATTTGAGATGATGGCAAAGGTGCTATACTCACGAATATTGCGCCAACAAAAACGGCAATAAAACTAATTAGACTATATACCGCTAACACTTTTTTCATGGCATTGTCTCTAACATATCCTCTTACAGCAGTTATATATTGCCTAAAGTAAGCTTAATAAGTACTAAAAACCATACGAGTGATTATTAATATTTTCTAAATAAGAGAGAAGCGAACATGAACTACCGGCACGCACTGTCAGGCATGCCGATTAAGGAATACCCTCACGTCACTGAGTCTGAGGAATAACTAATCCGATTGAGGCTAAAAGTCCGCGTATGCGGTGCTTCATAAAGACGATTTGGTTTACCGGGCCGGAAATCAGTAAAGTATTAAGACTAAAAGCTAAAGCTTGCGCCGGATTAAGATACGCTTTCAACGCATTAAAGACAAATGGGCTAGGACTGAATAATGTTACTAGGAGCTTATGATTTATAGAATACTTAACTTATGTACAAAGTATCGGCCTTGAACTTACGTTAGTAGGAAAGCAATAACATCTTCCATCCGGAACCTCAGATCACCTCGAGGACCCATACGTAAATATGGTAATGCGTTCAGATCGGCCCAGACTCTGATTGTATCGATGTGGGCCTCTAACATATTGGCTACTTCTTCCAGTGTCAGTAAAGAGCTAGTATCTTCCTCTCGTATTATGTCGCTAAACTGCTCCATTCCTGATTCTCCTATCTCTGCTCATTCCATTCTTGTTCTTTCTATAATAAACGAATCAGGTTAAAAGTCTATAAATTTAGCCTTTAAAAAATGACAAATATATTACAGGTTCATTCCAAAGATATTACAGTCGAGCAAAGGAAAACTGAGATTTGTAGTTTGCATGAAATTGCAGCCAAAGTTATGAATGAAAGGACAGGTTATAAGATTTCAGCGAATTAAAAGGGAGATGCTCCCTTACCAATGTTTATAGAAATGATGATTAAACTACAAAGAATAACAATGGCGGGCAGACCCACCGAGCTTTCCAAGTCTGCCCGCCAAAAGAAAAGAAGAAAAACGAGAAGGGCTTCTATGTTTAATACGATATTTGCCTTATTCTGTTACGTTTTGCAGAAAGGGCAATTAGCGACAAATTAGATGCCAGGCTTGACTACTCTGCCGGGGTGGTTTGCACCAGGACAGCGAAAACCCTTTTGGCCAAGGTGGAAGGGCACAACAGGTTCCTTAGTCGCAGGGATATCGAACCTTCGACCGCAAAGTATACATTCCACTGTATACTTCGTTCCCTCAGCTTTGGCCTTTTTGCGTCTGTCCATAATAATATTTTACAACATAGTGAATGGTGGAGTAGTTAATGCGTCGGCTTATTTTAGCCATTATAGCATCATTCGGTTAGCTATCCCAAAAAGCAATGGTATTGACTTCGGTAATGAAATGGATATAATTTGCTTACCTGGTATAAAATGACTGGGAAGTCATAAAGGAGGTAATGTAAGCATGCCTACTGTTACTATCAGACAACTTGAAGGTAGAACTGTTGAGCAGAAAAGGAAACTGGCAAAGGAAATTACAGACTCTATTGTGAAGATTTACAAGATTGAGCCGGATAGGGTGACCGTGAATTTTTTCGACATGCCGAATTACAACATTGCCAAAGCCGGCAAACTGTTTATCGACCTGGGGTTTTAACTCTTGGCTTGAATGGAAAAAATCCAGCATACATAGAGAAATTCTGTCCTGACTGTGGCAAACCGGATAGAAGGGGTGTGCCCCAACCTATATCCTGTTCTCTATTAATGGCAGGCCATGTATAATGGAAAGGCCTGCAACCGTATTTTGGTGCACTTAGAAATTCCGTCCAATTAAGAGATAGTAAATAAGAAGGGGGATGAGCTGTGATACAAAAAATAAACCATGTCAGCCTGGCAGTTAAGGACTTAGACCAGGTTGTTGCCTGGTTTAGAGATAAATTAGGTTGTACTAACATCTGGGAGCCGTATGAATATAAAGGGGATTTGATTGAAAAGTGCACTGGCCTGCCGGGAGCACATCTTCGCGTCCAAAAAGTCCAGGTTCAGGATTTTGTCCTGGAGTTCATACAGTACTTGTCGCCTCCAGGTAAGGAACTCAAAGGTAATACCAACGACGTCGGCTATCCCCATATAGGTTTTGTCGTGGATGATATTACAGAGACCTATGAGAATATGAAGCGGAAAGGCGTACAATTCAAGTCACCACCATGTAGCGTTGCTGATGAGAGTAATCCAATGTTTGGGTGGCAGCTCGTCTATCTGTGGGGACCCGAGGGCATGACTCTGGAGTTGGTTCAGGCACCGAAAAAATGAATGGATGGGCTCATCCGCTCGATTTAAAAGCAGCAGGATTGTGCTCTTATCGGCACATCATATATGATATTAATTGTCTTCCCTGTCCTGAGGTAAACAGCACGTATGAATAACATTATCATCGCTTCTGTCTGTGCCTGGGCACTGGCGCAGTCCATAAAAGTGCTCATCGGTTTAATAAGAAAAAGGCAGATTGACCTGCGTTACTTTGTCTCGACCGGTGGCATGCCCAGCGCCCACTCCGCCACAGTGAGCGCACTGGCAACGGCGGTAGCCATGGTCGAGGGTATCAGTAGTGTAGCGTTTGGGATTTCCGTCATACTTGCTGTAATCGTGATGTACGATGCTGCCGGTGTGCGGCAGTCCGTGAGCAGGCAAGCCATCATCCTCAATCGGATTATCGCTGAACTCAGGGACCGGCGACCTATTGCTGAGCTGGAACACGACCTGCGGGTGTACATTGGTCATACACCATTCCAGGTGATAGTAGGCTCCGCTATAGGAATCATCATGGCGTGGCTCTGGTTTACCTTTGTTGCGGTATAAGCCGGGCAGCGACCAGCATCGACGAAGCGGTCAGTAAAGGAACAGACGTATGAGAGCCGTTATCAGGTAAGGCGTTTCCCACATAGGTTGCGGAATGGTAATCGCGCTCTCAGGGCTGTTTTTACCCTAGAGCGTTGTGTTGATAACGCTCGGAGTCGCGGCCCTGCTTCTGTTGGCACTGAAACTGGCCAGATTCGCGATTCCGTCCGTAAA
Source organism: Chloroflexota bacterium (assembly GCA_018829775.1). NCBI lineage: Bacteria > Bacillati > Chloroflexota > Chloroflexota bacterium. Next base: position 3,567 of record JAHJTL010000070.1, read on the forward strand.
CAGGTGGTTTTTCAAGGTATTCAGACCCTTTATTCGTGAAGAGGAGACGGCCGGGGCAACGGGCGCCCTGTATATACTCATATCCTCATTTCTGGCATACCTGGCCTTCGAAACACGTATTGCCATGCTCGCGATAGCGTTTCTCGCCGTTGGCGATGCGATTGGGGCGATTGTCGGAAACACCGTTGGCAGAGTCAAATCCCTCAAAAAACGCTGGAGGGAGATGTGGCGTGTTTTCTTAGCTGCATCGTCATAGGATTCACATTCTACTTTTCGGGCCTCAGCAGCAATATGACGATGATAATAGTTGGGTCCGTAAGCGCAACCGCGATAGAGGCAACACCTTTGCCGGTTAACGATAATTTCATGATGCCCCTGTTTTCAGGGTTAATGATGTCGCTTGTTTAGCACCCCATTTATTGACGGCTATAGCGAATTGTCATGAAAATTTTTGCTCTTGACAGCTACAAAGTTATGATTTATTCTATCTATACCTAGAACTTCTAGGTATATAGAGCTTGAAGGTATTGACGAAATGGACGGGCACAGAACAATTGCCGGGCAAGAATTAAAAGGGATGTTTAGCGCTGCGCTTGATTGGTTTGAGAAAAGTGTCTCTGAAATCGATGCTTTAAACGTTTTTCCGGTGCCTGATGGCGATTGCGGTACTAATATGCTGCTGACGATACGTTCAAGTCTGGATGAAGCTTCAAAGGTCGATGAAGGAAGCATATCATCGGTCGCGCAGGCTATGGCCAAAGGGGCACTCATGGGTGCCAGAGGTAATAGCGGCGTTATTCTGTCGCAAATATGGCGTGGTCTGGCAAACAGTTTAAGTGAGAAAGTAACTATAGATGGTAAAGACCTGGCCAAGGCCCTGCTTCAGGCCTCGGAAATGGCTTACCGCGGATTAAGCAATCCTGTTGAAGGGACAATCCTGACCGTAATAAGGGAAGCTGCACTGGCCGCTGAGAAACGGGCCACGGACGGTAATGGCAGCGTGACATCGGTTTTGGAAGCTGCGGTTGAAGCCGCGAAGGAATCGGTTGCCAATACACCCAGCCTGCTTCCGGTATTGAGGGAGGCGGGAGTGGTAGATGCCGGTGGGCAAGGGCTTTATACCCTGCTGGAGGGAGCCCTTCTCTATCTTAAAGGTGAAATAAATCGGATAAAATCAGATAAGTCGGAAATTATCGCAAGCCGTGTCCCCGTAGCAACGAAACAATGGCAGGGTTCGCGACGGGAAGAGGTGCCCTTTGGCTATTGCACCGAGTTTATCCTGGAAGGGGAAAACCTGAACCCGGACGAAATCAGGCAGGAACTGGGGAAACAAGGGCAGTCAGTGATTGCGGTGGGTGACCCGAATATGGTGAGGGTTCACATACATGTCCTTGACCCCAGCAATGTTATCCGCTACGCAATCTCTCTGGGCACCATGCACAAGATAAATATACGCAATATGGATGAACAGTACGAAGATTTCCTCGCTTTGCAAAAGGAAAGAGGATTGCCGATTGCTGACATGGCGGTAGTCGCGGTTGTCACTGGCGAAGGACTGTCTA
>JAHJTL010000071.1 GCA_018829775.1 Chloroflexota bacterium
CGGGGCTAAGCGGGCATTGCCCTCGTAGAAACCTAATCGACACCCCAGAAATCGATGTATGGATACCACTCCATTTTGCTTTCATTTCGACTTTTTTGACCCGGTTTCATCACCTTTATTCTACCACTTACTAAGCCATTCCTCACCCCTGCTGTCACCTGGGTGATGAAGTAATGTGGTTAACGGCAAAAGCTTGATGATTTAGAAGTTTTTAAACCCCCTTTTCCACAAAGGGTCTGGCATATAATTCAGTATATACCCTGGGGAATTTTAACGGGGTTGCGGAGAAAATTATGCCCTCGTGGGGTAATGTCTTAACCGTTTCAACTATCTCAAAGCTAAGTTGTCCAATACCCCATAGCTGGCTGCCCCGGCTATGTCCATATTTTGTCCCTTAAAGCAAGAATTGCCAACTCCCCTCAAACTTGAGATATGATAAGCCAGGGCCGGAAATCATCACTCGGGAATGACTGTTTTGCTGACCAGGTCCCGTCTCTGCAGCCCGGCACGCTTTAGCTCGCTCGAATAATCCAGGCCGATGAAGGGGGCACGGGCAATTACCCGCTCAAGTATTTGAACCCGAAGGGCGAGCTCTTCCAGCGACGGCAGCTTTCTGATTACCAGTTTTTCACCTACTGCCACACCAGGGCCTTTTCCCCTTGGCGTATGGAAGCGACCTTCCTCTGGACTGGGCATCTTCATCCTCCTTTGTTTTTGTCCCGCACTTTTATCAGATTCTAATCCAACCCGGGCGATATTCTGGTTGGCGTTCCCGCGGATAGTATCTCTGGCGGGGTCTCCACCTCATAGTTAATCGTCTTCTGAGTTGCTGCCGGTACCGGCTGCGTCTGTGGTGCTGGCTCTGGCGCCGGTGCCGTGACCAGCTTTGGAGCTTCCGCCATAGGCAGAACGTATTCTTTTTGAGGTGGGCGTTTCAGCCACGGCCAAATCACCTTAAATGAACTTGGTAACGGTGGACCGAATTGCGGTGGCATTGGTAAAAATTTTTCTAACTCGTTCATTTTCCCTCCTTCCCCATACAAAACGGGGCTTTTGCTCGCCCCGTTTTTAATGATGTTTTTTGTGGGCAGGCAATCAGTGGCCAACCACCTACCCCTGCTAACGTCATTGCCCCGGGCTGCTAATCGACCCCAAGCAGAGCCCGGTAGCATTACTATTCTATCACTTTCTAAGCCGTTCCTCACCCCTGCTGCCACCTGGTTGATGAATTAACCTGGTAATGGCAAAGGGGCGGTGATTTAGAAGCTTTTTATCTACTCTTCGCTAAAGTGTCCGGCATATAATGCAGCATAGACCCTGGGTAATTTTAACAGCGGTTGCGGAGAAGATTATGCCCTGGTGAGCAAATGTCGTAGTAGCTTTCACTATTCCAAAGCTAGGTTGTCGCAAGCACCATAGCTGGCTGCCTTCTCTATGTCCTACTACCGAGTCAGAATCCATGGACGAGTTATTTGGCGTTACTCATAGTTCAGAACGATAAGACCTCTTGCCGCCTGTTCTGCGCGATGCCTCTCCATCTGCCTCTCCGCCAGGGGGTCTGTAATATCCACGTAGCTGTGAGCGTAACCGTGATCTTTAACCTCACCACTTGGCGACTCAACCGCCGGGAGTTTGGGTAGCGGAAACGGCGGTGGGGGTAACGGCGGCAGCGCTTTGGCTATACCACCCAGGAAAGTCGCAAGGTCTTGCAGAGGATTAAATGTATCTGACATTTAGCTGCCTCCTTTGTTTTGGGGCAGGCAGCTAAGCGGTAGACCGTCTGCCCCAGCTAACGTGATCGGCTGCTCCCGGACTGCCAATCGACCCCTAAGAGTCCGGAAGCAATATAATTATAGCACTATCGTCATGCTCTTGTCCTTCCATTTTCGGGCGCCAAAGCTAATGCCGGAGCCCAGAGCCACAGTTGGCAATAAGAGACTCACCATGGTAAGAATCTGGGCGGTTTGCGGGCATGGTGAATGGTAATCTGCCTTCCCTTGCCAAGGGAAGTAGAGAGGGGTGCGCGCCCCTCTCCTTTGAAGGAGAAGGAGACAACCAGGGTGAGGTTAATAAACAACTTGGCTAATTCTCAAGTAACATTCCGATGGAGTGTGTGCCAACATTATCTTCCTGCAGGTGCCCCACTGGGTGCTGCCGTCCGCAACGCGGGTTTGCAAACCAGTCCCTAACATGCCATATAATCTAAACGTATACTCTTCCGACATGCCGTGAGACGAGACTTGGAGAACAAAAAGGCGCTGAATATAGACATTGATGAGCTTTGCTCAGCCATGGAGAACAGTTCGTATGAGAACGAGTATTATCTCGACCTCAAGACGGGTGAAATACTGTTTCTTTCGGAATACATGGATGACGAGGAAACCAGGAAGCTGAGAGACCAGATTGAAGAAGAGTCCGACCGCTACGAGCCAATCCCAAAGGCTGAATCCCACGAAGGCTATGAGGATATGCAGGATTTCATTGCCACTGTCGAAGATGAGCGTCTTGCCGAGCTACTTGAGGTGGCCATAAACGGCAGGGGAGCCTTTCGGCGCTTCAAAGATGTCTTACTTCGTTATCCCGAAGAAAGGGAGAGGTGGTTTCAGTTCAAGGATGAGCGGATGCAGCAAAGGGCGCTCGAGTGGCTTGATGATATTGGCGTAACGTTGGACGAGGAGTAAGAGGTGTCTCTCACTGCCAGCACGATAGAGGAATTGGTCGCCTGGTGTGCCAGTTGTGAAGCTCTGGTTGACATCAGGTCCAAGGCACGCAGTGACTTCTTCGGGTATGATGAGCCGGGAACAGTAAAGTATCTGCCAGAAGCAGGGGAGGTTAACGCGCGGGAGAGGCGTTTTCTGGGCTGGTTCTCCTTCAACTTTCGTCTGCCAGACGGCAGGCGTCCCGCAGAGATGGCCGCCGCTGCTTTGCTTACCGGGCCAGGACTGACCTCGGCACTGAAATCTATCCAGGAGGCCAGATATGTTACGGCGATAACTACCGTGGTGAGGCCCGGCAAAGGTGTCTATCTTCAGCTACAAGACGAGGAATTTGAGGTCGATAGCCGGATATTAAGCCAGGCCCTTCGCAGGGATGACGTTCTATGTGCTCATATCGTCCCTGTTGGGCGCGGCCGCTGGGTGGTATGTCCGGGCTGGTTAGTGTGGCCAACGCGATTTGGGCCGGGTATTCGCTCCCGCCTGAAGAAGTTTCAGCTTGATCCAATCCAGGTAGAGAGATTCCTGCAACGTAGAACAAGGGAACAGGAAAGCAAGCCGAAGATACAGTATCCCCGCGACAAGACCCTTGAGGAAGCGGTCGCCAGAATGACCGAGGCGGCCAAGTCTGAAGGGAAGAACAAACTGGTCAAGCCAGTAGAGGAGTGGAGGAAACTGGTCCTGGCCCGCATGAAAGCGAATGATAACATGAGTTTCAGTAAGGATATCGTGAAATGGGTTGGAGAAGTGGCATCACTTGATGACCTGAATAGATGGCTGGCTCTGGCGATGAACATCTGGAATGCCACGCCCCAACCTGACCGGGGAGGTAAGACTGCCTACGAGCTTTCTCGCGAAGAATTACTGCTTGACGACCAAGGCGGGTGAGCCAGACGGATTGCACTATAAGATGAAAAGTGTAGTCAACCTCTGGCCTTGCCACAGTTATCTTTTAGCCCTGGTGGTCCAAGCACATATTTGCATCGATAAGACTTGCACTACCGCAACGGGA
>JAHJTL010000072.1 GCA_018829775.1 Chloroflexota bacterium
GAGATGGCCATCTATGCCGCCCAGCTCCTCGTTGACGTACTTGATGGCATCAAGGTTGGCGTGCCCCATGGGCGAACCCTTTTCTGCAGCCGGGCCAGTCGAAGGAGTGGTAATGCCGACTTTGATCGTTTTTTCTTCCGGGCCAGCGCAGGCGCTACCGAGCAGTGGCAGAACGGCTAACATTAGAGCCAGACAGAGTAAACCAGCCATAACTACCCATTTTTTCTGTGTCATTTTTTCCTCCTTTTGGATATCGAGATACTTCATGATAGTCAGGTCGTTACATTGTATCGATACCTCCTTCCCAAGACTAGTACGAGAATGGCCATAGCCGGTAGGCGGACTTGAAAAGTGCCCAGCGGTGAGCAAGCCCCCTCGGCTCAAGTATCAGGAAAAGGATAATTACCAGCCCGAATAACATCGGGGTAACACCAGTGGCAAAGCCGGCAGGGAACATGGTGAATGACCTCTCCAGAAGAGGCACAATCTCCACGGTCAGTATTTGCTGGAGCAGTCGTATAAAAACGACGCCAAATATCGGGCCGATGCTCGTGCCAAGTCCGCCGATAATTATCATGCCGATGTACAGAATAGACTCCGTCAGGCTGAACTGCTCCGCATTCAGGAAACCAATCCAGTGGGCCAGCAGCGAACCGGCGATTCCGGCCATAAAACAGCCGATGAAAAAGGCCAGCAGCTTGTAGTACAGAAGATTTATGCCCATTACCTCCGCTGCCAGGTCGTTATCCCTGATGGCGATGAACGCCCGGCCGATCCGTGTCCGTGCCAGGTTCTTGGCGAAAAACGTACAGAGGGCAGCGATGCTTATGATGAGGTAAAACTGGCTGGTCTCACTGCGGAACTCATAACCGGCGATAGATGCATAGGGTACTTTAATGCCGACAAAGCCGCCGGTCACCGACCAGTGGTTGATGACCCAGATGATGATGAACTGGGCGGCGATGGTGCTGATTGCCAGGTAAAACCCTTTGACCCGCGCCGATGGCAGACCGAATATCAGCCCGATGAGTCCGGCCATAAGTCCGGCGCAGAGCAGTCCTACCAGGAAGGGCAGTTCCAGCCTGTTGGTCAGAACAGCGGAGGTATAGGCGCCGACAGCGATAAAACCGGCGTGGCCGATGGACAGCTGCCCGCAGTAGCCAACCAGCAGGTTCAGACCGATGGCGGCGATGAGGGTGATGCCGATGAGGTTGGTCACGCCAAGCCAGTAGTTACTCAGGTAAAGCGGGGAGGCGAGCAGAAGTACCAGGAAGCCGATGAAAAGCGCCCAGTGCGTCTTGGTGCGCAGGATGGCCATGTCCTGTGCGTAGGTATAATTCCGCGTGCCGCTCGGCAGACTCATTAACTATATCCTCTCAATGCGCACTTCCCCAAACAGCCCATAGGGCTTGATAATCATGACGATGATGATAATGACAAACGGTATGATATCCTTCACTCCCGCCCAAAGAAAGGGCGTGAGGTAACCACCACCGAGGCTCTCACAAAGCCCGATAATCGGTCCGGCAATGATGGCGCCAAGGAACGAGTCAAGGCCGCCCAGTATCACCACCGAGAACGCCTTGAGGCCGGTCTGGACCAGTCCATGTGTGATACCGCCGATGCTGGAAATCAGTATCCCGCCAATCGCCGCCACCACGCAGGCGAACATCCACGACCTCGAAAAAACGGCGGTCACCGGGATACCGCAGGCCTGAACCGCCCTCTGGTCATCAGCGGTGGCCCGCATGGCAATGCCCATTTTATGGTAGCGGAAGAAAAGGGTCAGCACGGCGAATACCGCCAGGCAGATACCGACCACCCAGATATATTCCTGGGAGATAACCGCCGGCCCGATGTGAACCACCTCTCTGGGGAACAATCTGGGGAGCGCATCAACGCTCCAGGGCCAGATGAAAGTGACCACACCTTCGATGAAGTAGCCTATCCCCAGCGTCACGGTAATGAGCGCCAGAATCGGCTGGGCGATGAGTGGACGCAGCGCGAAGCGCTCAATCGTCCAGCCCAGACCCAGGGCGAAGAGGATGACCAGCGGGAACGCCAGCCAGATTGGGAACTGAGCCTGTACCAGCATAGCATAGGTAAACCAGGAAGATATGAGCACTATCTGGCCAAGGGCCAGGTTGGCCACGCTGCTCGACTTCCAGATGAGGGCAAAGCCCAGGGCAATCAGCGCATAGACCATGCCCACGGCAATGCCGCTGATAACATACTGCAGAAGCTCAGCCATTTGACATAATATCCCTTACCTTGATACTTGTGCTCACGAAACCTTTCCGTCCATCCCGGTAAGTTACGGGAGCCTTCACGTCTATCTCTTGACCGTTCTTATATAATGACTCGATAAGCTCTTTGTAGCGCTCCTCCATGAATTCACGTCTGATTTTTCGGGTACGGGTCAGCTCCGCCTCATCAGCGTCAAACTCCTTGTGCATGAGGACGAACCTCTGCACTCTCGCCGGCTCCGGCAGATAGCCGTTCACCCTGAGCAGGTCCTTCCGGATAAGGTCGGCCACTTCCTCTTTCTGGGAAAGGTCAACAAAGGTGGTATAGGGGATATGGTGGCGCTCGGCCCATTTACCGACCATGCCGAAATCGATATTGAGAATCGCCGAAACGAAATCTTTATCCTTGCCGCCGATAACCATGGCGTCTTTAATGTAAGGACTGAACCTGAGCCTCCCCTCGACGTACTGAGGTGCGTACTTGATTCCGGAGCGCAGCTGCCCCAGATGGTCTATCCGGTCAATGAATAGCAGGTGTCCGTCATCGTCGATATTGACGGCGTCGCCGGTATGGCACCAGCCGTTAACCAGGGTTTCAAAGGTCTTCTTATCATCTTTGTGGTAACCGTTGAACAGACAGTTGTTCCTGACCAGAAGCTCGCCTTCATCGGTGATGCGCACTTCCGTGCCGATGGCCGGGCGCCCGACGCTCTCGAACTTGATTTCACCTTTGCCGTGTGAGGAAATAAGGCCGGCTTCGGTGCTGCCGTAGTTCTGGCGCAGCTCGATGCCGATGGCGTGAATAAGGCGGAAGGTGTCCAGGCTGAGCACCGAACTGCCGGTTACGGCAAACCGGACATTGTTCAAACCGAGACGGTCTTTCAGGGCGCGGAAAAGCAGGAAATAGGCGATGCCGTAAAGCAGGCGCCAGAACAGGTTCGGCTTCTTGTTGGCGAAATGGAAATCGGCCATTTTGTAGCCCACGGGCATGAATAAGCGATAGGCAAAGCGCTTCAGGGGGTGGGCGTCTATCATCTTGACCTGGATATCGCGCACCAGGCTTTCCCACTGGCGGGGCCCGTAGATTACGAAGCTGGGGCCGACCTCCCGGGTGTCCTCGGCGATGGTCTCCGGTTCTTCGGGAAAGTTCAATCTTGCCCCGCTGAGGAGGTGGGGGATGGTGGCGAAAAAGCTGTCGCCCACCCAGGCCGCCGGGAAGTTGGAAATGAGGTCATCGTTCTCGCTGAGCGGGTAGCGGTCGACGAATGCCTGTGAAGTATTGATAAGCGCCTGGTATGTGAGCACTGCTCCCTTGGGCAGGCCGGTGGTGCCAGAGGTGTAATAGATGAAGGCGGTGTCACTGCCTTTACCCCGCTCTATATTCTGCTCAAATACCCCCTGGTGTGTTTGCTCATATTCCCGGCCCAACTTGATGACTTCGGTGAAAGCAATCAGTATCGGGTCATCGTAGTTCCTCAGTCCCTTCGGGTCCCAGTAGATGACCTTCTTCAATTCGGGCAGTTCCTCTTTTATTTCCAGGAACTTGTCGGTCTGCTCCTGGTCGTTGACGATGGCGAATTTGGCTCCTGAGTGCTCGGCAACGTACTTCACCTCGGATGGAATGGAATCGACGAATATGCCCGTGACGATGCCCTGTGCCGCTTGTGTGGCAAATTCCGCCCAGAACCATTCCGGCTCATTATCACCGATGATGCAGACGACATCGCCCGGTTCCAGCCCGAGACTGATCATTCCCAGGGAGAAGTATTTAACTCTGTCATAGTAATCCTGCCAGCTATAGCGCTGCCAGACGCCGAAGTTCTTCATGGCCATAGCGGCACTCCGGGGCCACCGCTCATAGTTGCGTTTAATCAATTTCGGGATGGTATCTGGAACCTCAGCCAGCACTTTATTACCCTTTCCCTGCCTTTTTCAGGATGACCGATTTAAAGCTACAAAAATACCTCCCGCTTAGGAGGTACTCTTATTCTGCATACACTTTATCTATAGTAATTAACTACACGTATTCGCTTCCCCCCAAGCGCACCCCGGTGCGCCCGGTAAAGACGAATTTTGTTCTCTCCATTGGATAACGGGTCGATTTCATAGCTGGAGGCAAGTTTACCATAATGAAAAAGACGCTGTCAATATACGCGAGTATGCTAGAGATTCTAAGAACTTTTGGTTATGGTTGACAAAGGTGTATTCATCTATAATACTGTGTAAAATCATAAAGAGGGTTAATTTGTGACAATATTTGTGATAAGTGAGTATCAGGGACTCAAAACTGCCTTCCGCCATAATCTGAGGTTGGAAAGAGACGGGGTATTCCAGTGTTGGGGATTCTACAAGGGTATACCACAAAAGCCGGGTGTTCGTAGAGTGGCAGTATCAAGTACAGAGCGTAACTTTCTTGACGGCCTGTTTGAAGGCAAGATATCCACCGGCCCGTACGCCGGTGCCAAGATCAAAATTTGGGATAGTGGAACGTATGAGACAAAGTTCTGGAGTGATACTAAGGTGGAAGTGACCTTCCATGGTAAAAAGTTAAGTGGTGAGTATATATTGCGTTGGATGGATAAAATGAATGCTTGGCTACTGTGGAAGCGTTGACACTAAAGTAAAAGTAAAATGTATCACTGACTTATTGGAATGGTCGTTCCGGTGGCTTTGGCGATGAGCTTTCCCTCCTGGTTGGTCACCGTCATCTCGGCGATGCTCACCCTGCGGCCGCTTCTTACCACCCGCCCCTCGGCGATTAGCTCATCGCCTGCCTTGGCCGGGGCGATGAAATGGATGTTGAACTGTGAGGCCACGTTGGGGCGTCGCACTGAGTTCACCGCGTAGCCGAAAGCCTGGTCCGCCACCGCCATGGTGATGCCGCCGAAAGTAAGTCCGTTAAAGTTCTGATGTTCGGGAAGCACTTTGAGCATCACTTTGGAATATCCCGGCTGGAGCTCCAGGAGCTGCATGTTCAGGAAAGCGGCGATTGGCTCATTCCTGGCCGCTGACATAAGTTCCTCAACATTATCAGGTATCGTGTTATCCTGCTCTGGCATAATCTGTTCCTCTTACTTGGTCAATCCGTATTTTCGTGCTGCCTCGCGCAGGCCGCCCAGTGAGCCTTCAAGGACCCTGTCTTCCACACAGTAGGCAATGCGGAAGTAGCCCGGCGTGCCAAAACCTCGGCCGGGAACGGTCAGCACTTTCAATTTCTGCAATTCCC
>JAHJTL010000073.1 GCA_018829775.1 Chloroflexota bacterium
ATGGGCATCGGTAACACCACGGCCAGCAGCGCTATCTGTGCCGTTATGACGGGAAAACCGGTGGCTGAGGTAACAGGGCAGGGCACCGGCCTGACGGATGAGCAGTTGCAGCATAAAATAATTGTAATCGAGCGGGCTCTCGCTATAAACCAACCTGAGCCGAGTAAGCCGCTGGAGGTACTGGCGAAAGTGGGTGGGTTTGAAATCGGGGGGTTGGTCGGGGTAATGCTGGGAGCGGCAGCGAAGCGCATTCCGGTGGTTATTGACGGCTTTATCTCAGGCGCCGCGGCGCTCATTGCCACGGCACTGTCACCAGGATTGAAAGACTATCTGATTGCGGCCCACCTTTCGGCGGAACCGGGTCACCGTATATTGCTTGAACACCTGGGATTAAAACCGTTGCTCAGCCTGGACATGCGTCTGGGCGAAGGCACCGGGGCTGCACTGGGAATATTTTTAGCTGAGACCGCGGCCAGGGTTCTGAATGAGATGGCTACCTTTGGTGAAGCTGGAGTATCGGAAGGAGATAAACAGACCATTGACTAGGTTTCTGGCGGCTTTGCAATTTCTGACCATCATCGCCGTACCATGGCGACGAGAAGTGAAGGCAGATGAAATCGGACGTTCTGCCGGTTACTTCCCGGTGATAGGGTTCATCATCGGGCTTATACTGGTCGGTTTAAACTGGATTTTCGGTATTCTGCTACCACCTGTGGTAGCCAATGCGCTGCTCCTGGCTTTCCTCGCCGTCATCAGCGGGGCAATGCACCTTGATGGCTTCGCCGATACCTGTGACGGGTTAGTTGGCCACAAGACGGTGGAGGAAAGGTGGCAGGTGATGCGCGATAGCCGGGCCGGGGCCTATGGTATCGTTGGCGTTGTTCTAATCTTATTGGTGAAATACGTTTCGCTGAGCAGTATCCCGGCAGATTTAATGATGATGACGCTGATACTGATGCCAGTCATAAGCCGATGGGCGATGACCTACGCCATTTTCGCCTATCCCTATGCCCGCCCCACGGGTTTAGGGAAGTCATTCAAGCAGGGGACTACCTGGCCAAGGTTCACCATGGCGACGGTTATAACGGTTGCAATAGTGGCAGTAATCGGGCAGCTGGCTGGCCTGGCCATCCTGTTTCTCGTCTGGTTGGTCACCCTGGTGATGGCTGCTTATTTCAAGAGCCGATTTCAAGGGCTCACCGGCGATAACTATGGCGCCATAAATGAGGTTGCCGAAGTCAGCGTGCTCATCTTCATTACCATACTGGTACAGTTTGGGCTGGCCTAGGAAGGAGCGACATTGAGTAAAGTATTTGTATCATGGAGCGGAGGCAAGGAAAGCTGCTTTACCTGTTACCGGGCGATAGCAAGCGGATTGAAAGTCAGCTATCTGGCTAACATGGTAACTGAGGACGGGACACGCTCTCGTACTCATGGACTTTCATCCAGGATACTCCAAATGCAGGCACAGGCAATAGGCATTCCTCTGGTGCAGCGGCAGGCCACCTGGCAGAGCTATGAAAACGAGTTCAAGAAAATGGTCGGTGAATTGAAGCAGGAAGGCATTGAAGGCGGCGTCTTCGGTGATATCGACCTTGAGGAGCACCGGGAATGGGTGGAAAGGGTCTGTCGGGAAGCTGGAATCACGTCCCATCAACCCCTCTGGGGCCAGAGCCAGGCAGAAATACTGAGGGATTTTGTTGATTCTGGATTTGAAACCATTGTCGTAGCCACCAGGGCCGACAAGCTTGGCGAAGAATGGCTGGGAAGAAAAATCGACGCCGATTTCGTTGAACAGATAACTGAAATGAGCAAGACACAGGCCATTACCCCCTGCGGTGAGACCGGAGAGTACCATACCCTCGTGGTTGACGGTCCTCTGTTCCAGAAGCGGATGGAAATCACGGAAGCCAGAAAGGTATTCAGGGACGACCACTGGTTTCTGGAAATCGTTAACGCCGAACTGAAGGCGAAGTAATCATGGCGAAGATTGTGCTTATCATCGGTGGAGCGCGCAGTGGAAAAAGCCGCTACGCGGTGGAGCTTGCCCGGAAGAAAGCGGAGAAGGTGCTTTTCGTGGCTACAGCGGAGGTGGGTGACGAGGAGATGAGGCAGCGCATTGAGGAGCACAAGAAAGCAAGGCCAGCTACCTGGCGAACACTGGAAGTCCAAATCGATGTGGGGAAAAGGATACAGCAGGAACTGGGCGATGCTGCAGTTGTTATCGTTGACTGTATCGCTCTGCTGGTGAACAACGTTTTAAGTCGGCAGTACAGCGTGAATAACCACACCAAAAGGCCGAAAGCTATTGAGAAAGCAGTCGAAGATGAAATAAACGGATTAATTGCCTGTTTCCGTCAGGTTGAGGCGAATTTCATCGTGGTCAGCAATGAAGTGGGCACCGGGATAGTGCCGGCGGATGAAATGAGCCGATTATACCGTGATTTGCTGGGCAAGGCCAATCAGATGCTGGCGCAGCATGCCGATGAGGTGCTGATGATGGTGGCCGGAATACCGCTCCGGATAAAAGGCAACGATTCAGGCCAGTAAATTGAAGTCAATAGTCAAAAATCACAATTTTACTTTTCTAACGCAAAATACACTATGCCTGGTTTTTTGATATACTTTTTATTAATGATTAACATACATACCTGCTTCATCTAATTTGTAATAACTCAAAAAGGATACGGATAATGTCAGCCCAACTGTATTTACGCAGTAGATGTGATGTACTTCTCGGTCATGGAGACTTGAACTTAGTAGGTTCGGGTGAATACTGCAAAGATTATGATTTTTCTATTTCTAAGTCTGGACAATTAATAAAATTAAAATTACCCGAAGATGGAAAGACCATTATAGCTGAAACTGTCATTAATAATATCAATCCAGATATCATACAAATACTAAGAGCCAGTGACTACGATAGCCTCAATAAAACTGAACAAGGTAAATTAAGAGAAATAACAAAGCCTATTGTAGATTCCATGAGAGAATTAGTTGGTCTTATTAAACAAGAGCATACTAGGTTTGATATCAGTGATTCACTAATAGGTAATGTTCGTACTGAATGGTCACTTGGAGCTGGCAAGTGGTATTCAACACCTTATAGCATAACTATCGAAGGTGGCGCTTTGCCTGGGCTTGGTAATATGGATGATAAGATGGCGCAACATCTACAAGAATTATTATCAAAAAATGAGCAACCTCTTGTCGCAATCAATTACTTACATCAGGCAATAAATTCAAATTCTACACGTTATCAATGGATATATGCAACCATTTCAGCAGAGTTGGCTATTAAAGAGATATTAATTAGAATAGAGCCCAAACTTGAAGTTATACTTAGCACATTACCATCTCCCCCATTAGAGAGACTATATGGTGATGTCTTGGAATCTTTATCGGGAGTCAAGCCACAAACAAGTGACTTAAATAGACTAAAATGGGGTGCAATACGTCGTAATAAACTTATACACAGCATTGAAAATGAGCCTCCTTCTTTCGAGGAGGCTAACGAATACAACCATTTCATTAATGATCAGATTAAGTGGCTTCTATATCAATATCGCCATAGAAAATAATACTTAGAACTATATATTCTCCCTGTATCAATATATTTGCTAACATTTTTGCTAACGAACTTCAACATATGAAATGGTATTCAGGATTGCTTGTTTTCACCCGATGGGATGATACACCTGTATTTATTAATCAGAGTGCAACAGTTTCGAGACCTGTTGACTTAATCCGTGTGATCGAGAGCGTTCCTTAATTGCCTCGTGAAATCGACCAGCTCTATCAGAGAACTATCAGACTCAATAAGCTGAATTATCCGGCTGCCCACAATTACCCCGTCGGCTATCCTGGCTAATTGCCGTGCCTGTTCCGCGGTGGATATCCCAAAGCCAATGCACAGGGGCTTGTTGGTCTGGTTTCTGACCTGTGTTACGAATCCTTCCAGGTTTTCCGACAAACTGTCTCTGGCGCCGGTTACGCCGATTACCGATACCAGATATATGAATCCCTGGGAGTGCTCCGCCACGAGCCTGATGCGCTCGTCATTGCTGGTGGGGGCAAGCAGATAGATGAGGTCGAGTTTGTGTTTTTGAGCAACTGCTTCCAGTTCTTTCCCTTCTTCCGGCGGCAGGTCGGGCACAATAAGACCGCTCACGCCGGCGTCGGCGCATTGCTGGCAGAAGGCATCAAGGCCGAAGTGATACACCGGATTGTAATAGGTCATAAAGACCAATGGCGTGGTGATTTCCCGGTGTAACTGACTGGCCATCTCCAGACAAAGCTGTGGCGTGACACCGTTCTGGAGTGCCCGGTGGCTGGCTCGCTGAATGGTGGTGCCATCGGCCAGGGGGTCGGAGAAGGGGATGCCCAGCTCGATGATGTCAACGCCATTATTTGCCAGCGCGAGCGCTGCTTTTTTAGTCACTTCAAGGTCAGGATAGCCCACCGTGAGATAGGCAATCAGCGCTTTGTAATCCGGTTTGAAGACGGAAGCAATCTGGCTCATTTCTTCTTGTCCATATATCTGGCGACTATTTCCAGGTCCTTATCTCCGCGACCGGAAAGGTTGACCACGATGATTTTATCGGTGGGCAGGTTAGACGCTATTTCAGCAGCATGGTAGATGGCGTGGGCGGGCTCCATGGCCGGGATGATACCTTCCGTGGTACAGAGAAGCTGAAACCCTTCCACCGCCTGTTCGTCGGTAACGGCGACGTAGCTGGCACGTCCGATGTCTTTATAGTAGCTGTGTTCCGGCCCCACGCCGGGATAGTCCAGTCCGGGAGCGATGCTGTGGGTCTCACTTATCTGACCGTTATCATCTTCCAGAAGGTAGGATTTGGCCCCGTGCAGAACACCCACCTTACCCGCGGCCAGAGGTGCTGCATGGCTTCCTGTCTCCAGACCTCGTCCACCAGCCTCGACGCCAACAAATTCAACCCCCGCATCGTTGAAAAAGGGATGAAAGAGGCCGATGCTGTTGCTGCCCCCACCGACGCAGGCCACCAGATAGTCGGGCAGGCGATGGTATATGGAGAGCATCTGGTCTCTCGTTTCCTGTCCGATTACCGATTGAAAATCGCGCACCAGCAACGGGTACGGGTGAGGGCCAACCACCGACCCGAGCAGGTAATAGGTGTCACCGACATTGGTGACCCAGTCGCGAATGGCTTCGTTGATGGCATCTTTGAGGGTGCGGCTGCCGGAGGAAACACTGCGGACCTCGGCGCCCATCAATTTCATACGGTGGGCATTGGGGGCCTGCCGCTCGATATCTTCCTCGCCCATATAGACAACGGCTTTTAGGCCGAGCAGGGCACAGGCGGCGGCAACAGCCACGCCATGCTGTCCGGCACCGGTCTCGGCAATCACCCGCTTTTTCCCCATGCGCTTTGCCAGCAGTGCCTGCCCAACGGCGTTATTTATCTTATGTGCTCCGGTGTGTGCCAGGTCTTCCCTTTTCAATAAGATAACCGCGCCTCCGGCATGCTCCGATAGCTGACGGGCATGATACAGAGGGGTAGGTCGGCCGATATATTCGCGGCACAGGTGTTGAAACTCGTCCTGAAAGACTTTATCAGCACATGCTTCACCATAAGCCTGCTCAAGCTCATCGAGGGCTGCCATCAGCGTTTCCGGAACAAACCTGCCGCCGTAATCACCGAAGTAACCGCGGATGTCTGGTTTACCCACTGTGCTCATCGAACCTCCTTACGGCTCTAATAAAAGCCCTGATTCTGGATATATGTTTCACACCACCCACCTCCACGCCCGATGATACATCCACGCCCCAGGGAGCCACTTTATCGATAGCCGGACCGACGTTTTCCGGGGTAAGGCCACCGGCCAGGAGCACCGGATATACCTCGGCCACGTGTTTGGCCAGATTCCAGTCGAGCATTTTCCCTGTCCCACCGTATTTCCCCTGGAACTCCGAATCCAGCAGAAAAACATGTTTCTGGCTGGACAGAGCTGTAGCCCCTTCTGCTAAATAGTCGCAGACCTCAGCAGCACTCTGACCGCGTTTCACCCTGACGGCTTTTATCACCGGACGGGCAATCTCACTGCAGTACTCCCAGGGCTCGTCGCCGCTCAACTGCACCCTGTCCAGATAACAACTATCTGCAATCAGGTTTACCGTTGCCACGTGTGAATTGACAAATACACCGACCACTTCGGTTGGGCGGTCGCTCTGTTTTACCGCCATGGCAATTTTCTGCGCCTGTTCCAGAGAAATCCGCCGCGGGCTGGGGGCGAAAATCAGTCCGATTAAGTCCGCTCCAGCTTCAGCAGCCGCCAGAGCATGTTTTTCCTCTTTGATGCCGCAAATCTTTATATATGTCATTTCACCAGTTCTCTCAGCTTAACTGCGATATCATTAGACGTAAGCAGTGCCTCGCCTACCAGGGCAGCATCGATGCCCCAGCTTTTCAGATAATCAATGTCCTGTCGACTGCTTATGCCGCTCTCACTGACCACAACCCTGTCCTCCGGTATCAGTGGCCGCAGACGCTGCGTGGTGCCGATGTCAACCTGAAAGGTCTTCAGGTCGCGGTTGTTGATACCTATGATTCGAGCGCCGCTGCGAAGTGCACTATCAACTTCGCTTTCATTGTGCACCTCAACCAGACAGCTCAGACCGAGTTCATGGCTCAGCGCCAACAGCTCATCAAGCTGCTCCTGTTCCAGTATCGCCACGATGAGCAGCAACGCATCGGCACCAAAGGCGCAGGACTCGTAGACCTGATAAGGGTCAAAAATGAAGTCCTTCCTGAGGAGTGGAATCTTAATATCCTCCCTGATTTCAGCCAGGTGGTCGAGGTTGCCCTGGAAATACTTGCTTTCCGTCAGCACCGAAATGGCTGCCGCACCATTATCCGCATACGTCTTGGCCAACGCCACAGGATTGAAATCATGGCAGAGGACGCCTCTGGAAGGCGATGCCCTTTTGACCTCGGCAATAATGCTGACGCTCCCCTTTTTCAGAGCGGCGGCGAAGTCCAACGTCCCCGCACATTGGGCAATCCGTGATTCCAACTCAGAAACAGGCACCGCTTTCTTGTGCTGCTCTAGTTCTTCCTTCTTATCGGCGACAATTTTGTCCAGCATAGTAGTTGCTTTTATCCCAGTTTGTTACTCAGTCGAATCAGGCCTTCAAGCTTTTCTCTGGCCTGGCCACTGTCGATGGCGACTTCGGCGAGGCGTACTCCTTCTTTCAGGTCTGCCGCCCGCCTGCCGGCATAAATAGCGGCCGCCGCATTCAGCACCACCACATCGCGCTCGGGGCCTTTTTCACCATTGAAGATTCGACGCAGTATAGCGGCGTTTTCCTCCGGCGTCCCTCCCCTGATTTCCGAGATTCCGGTTTTCTTAAGGTTAAAGTCGGCGGGTTCAACTTCAGACGGGGGCTGGACACCCTGCTCATTGACCTCCCAGACCATAGACTTACCGCTGATGGAGAGCTCGTCCATGCCATCAAGGCTGTGGACCACGAGGGAGTGTTTTGTGCCCAACCTGTGAAGTACGGCGGCGATTTTCTCGCCCAGCTCTTTATTGGGCACGCCTATTACCTGAAACTCAGCGCGGGCGGGATTTGTCAGTGGCCCAAGGATATTGAAAACCGTCCTGATGCCGATTTCCCGTCGCGGGCCGGCGGCGTGTTTCATCGCCGGGTGAAAGATAGGGGCGAACATGAAGCCAATGCCCACTTTTTCCAGGCATTCGGCGACGGCCTGGGCATTGAGGTCGATTTTGACGCCCAGCGCTTCGAGAACGTCGGCGCTGCCGCACTGGCTGGTCATGGCACGGTTGCCGTGCTTGGCGACTTTCAGTCCGGCGCCGGCGGCAACGAAAGCGGCGGCGGTGGAAATGTTTATGCTGGAGCAGTTATCCCCGCCGGTGCCGCAGGTATCAATCATTGGCGGCGTTGCCTTTACCGGGACGGCTTTTTCCCGCATGACGCTGGCCAGACCGGCGATTTCATCCACCGTTTCCCCTTTGATGCGCAGCGCGGTGACAAAAGCGGCAATCTGGGCCGGCGTTGCCTCCCCGCCCATTATCTCCTCCATCACGGCCGCCGCCTGCTCAAAGCTCAGCGAGCTGCCTGAAACCAGATTGCTGATGGCTTCTTTAATCATTTTTTAACTCCACTATATTTTGTTCTTCTTCTAGCACAAAACTCTCTACATCAACGTGCCTTTCAAAACAAAGATAGCTAACCCATGTGCGCTTATGAATGTCGTTGTATTTTACGGCAACAATCCCAGGATATTTGCGTTTAATTACTTCTTTTAATCCTGGCAACCACGCCTCTTTTTCAAATCCCAATTTAACTAAACCTGTAGGAGCTCTACTTATATTAGTTTGCCATTCTTCATCAAGTGCCAAATATCCTCTATTATCACCAAAATAAGTTTCTTCAGGGCTCCACAGAGCTGCCCATAGATTTATCGCTGGTCCCTTACCTACATTTCGTATAGTTATTGTAAATTCCCTAGATGGTGGCTTTCCTTTTTCATCTTTATCCCATTGAACAGCTTCGCCATTTAATTTTATCAAGAGATAAGGCCGTGCTTCACTTAAGCGCTGCTCTCTCATCTCTTCAGCCATTTTCACGCTGGCTTTAGCAATATCAGTAGTTCGCTTTGCGTAGATAAATGTAATTAGTACAAGAGCGAAAGTTAATAATACTTGAGCAATGTTGATTTTAGCTTCATTTACTACGGTAACAATTAATGCAGCTACTATCGCAATAAACACTACAAAAAAGATGCCGGATTCAACTTTATCTATTGTTTTCACTCCTTCACACCCCCTTTCGTTTCTTATCTTTTCCCGGCCGCCCTCGTCTCATCGGCGGCTTAGCCTATAGTTTCCCCCTTTGGGAAAGGGGGATAAAGGGGGATTTCATTTAAAAATCCCTCTCAATCTCCCTTTACAAAAGGGAGAGGATACTTACTTTCTCATCTCCAAAAAATTTCTTAATAAATCCTTACCCACCTCGGTCATTATGGATTCCGGGTGGAACTGCACGCCCTCGATGGGGTACTGGCGGTGACGCAGGCCCATGATGATGCCGTTTTCCGTCCAGGCGCTGACCTCAAGGCAGTCCGGCAGGTCATCGCGCATCACCGCCAGGGAATGATAGCGGATGGCAGGAAATGGCTCGGGCAGGCCCTCAAAAAGTCCCCGGCCGTCATGGTGGATGAGGGATGATTTACCGTGCTTGATTTCACCGGCACCTTCAACTCTGCCTCCGTAACTATAACCGATACACTGGTGCCCCAGGCAAACGCCCAATATGGGCAAGTGCTGACCAAAATGTCGGATCACCTCATTGGAGATGCCGGCCTGTCGTGGAGTGCCCGGTCCGGGGGAGATGACAATGAACTCCGGCGACAGCCTTTCCATCTCGTCAAGGCTGATTTTATCGTTGCGGAACACCTTCACCTCTTCTCCCAGTTCGCTGAGGTACTGGTAGAGGTTGTAGGTAAAGCTATCGTAATTATCAATCAACAGGAGCATGACTGGCCTCCGCCTGCTTCATCGCGGCAAGCAATGCCTGCGCTTTGTTCAGGCTTTCCTGGTATTCATTTTCTGGAATGCTATCGGCGACAATACCTCCGCCGGCCTGCATATGGGCAACGCCGTCCTTGATGACAATGGTGCGGATGGTGATGGCGGTATCGAGGTTGCCGGAAAAATCGAAGTAGCCAACGGCGCCGGCATAGGGGCCCCTCTTATCCGGTTCCAGTTCGGCAATAATCTCCATGGCTCGAATCTTCGGTGCCCCGGAAACGGTGCCGGCCGGGAAGCAGGCCCTCAGGGCATCGAACTGGGTCATCCCGGCCCTCAATTTCCCCTGAACGTGGGACACCAGATGCATCACGTGCGAGTATCTTTCGATATCCATGAACTGCGTCACGGAAACGGTGCCCGGCTCGCTGATGCGGCCGATATCATTGCGGCCGAGGTCGACCAGCATGATGTGCTCGGCGCGTTCCTTCTCGTCATTGAGAAGTTCCCTGGCCAGTTCCAGGTCGCGGTCGGGGTCATGGCTGCGGGGTCGGGTGCCGGCGATGGGGTGGTTGGAGACGACGCCGTCCTCCACCCTGACCAGCAGCTCGGGAGAAGCACCAATGATATGGCAGTCGTCAAGGTGCAGGAAGTACATGTAGGGGGAGGGGTTGATCGAGCGCAGCGCACGATAGATGGCAAAAGGTGGGGCACTGGTACGCTTGGACAGGCGCTGCGACAGGACGGCCTGAATGATATCTCCGGCATATATGTGGTCTTTGGCTTTGTTCACTATATTTTCAAAATCGACTTTAGTAAGATTTGAAGTAACCGGCGACTCTAATTCTGCGGATGGCGAAAGTGCAGCGCCGATTGGCTGCTTTAGTCTTTCCGCCATACGGTCGATTTTATCCGTTGCCTCACGGTATGCCTGCTCGATATCACCGTCAAGATAGGCGTGGGCTACTATCTTTATCTTGTGAGTCAGGTGGTCGAAGACCAGCAGCGTATCCGCCAGCATAAGAATGGACTCCGGAAGGCCGAGGGGGTCGTTCTCCGGGGTGGGTAATCTCTCAAAGTACCGTGCCACTTCGTAACTGAGGTAGCCGACGATGCCGCCATGAAAGCGGGGCAGGCCGGACACCGGCACCGGCCGGTAGTGCTGGAACTCCTTTTCGATGAGTGTCAGCGGATCGATGGGGTTTTCCCTGCCAGTCTTGATAACCTGAGACGGTTCCGTGCCGATGAAGCTATAGCGGGCAAGCCTTTCCCCGCCCTCCACACTCTCCAGTAGGAAGGAATAGTTGCCACGGGCTATCTTGAGGTAGGCGGACACCGGTGTCTCCAGGTCGGCCATCATCTCACGGTACACCGGCACCAGATTGCCCCGTTTCTTCAGTTTCTTGACTTCTTCTAAATCAGGATAGTACATATTTATTACCTTTTTGGGGAATAAAAAAACCCCCGCCCTGGAAGGGGCGGAGGCTGCTACCGCGGTGCCACCCTTCTTGGTCATTGGAGATAAAAGGAATATATGACCATCTCTTTCAGGTACGGTCCTTTTCTGGAAGGACGATACCCTGGGGTCTGATAACGCTTCCCCTGCGTCAAAGCCTAATCGCTATTGCAGCTTTCGGTTTGCGGCTCCCGGGTCCATTCCGCTCCGGCGCTGGCATCGGCTCTCACCTTACCCGACTCTCTGCGCCCCGCTCTGGAGCCTACTAGTCCTGTTCGCAGCCTTTAACTATTACTATTACAGTATACAGACAAACGGGAGGCTTTTGTCAAGTGGAAGCTGTAAAACGTTCAAAATTGGCTTACTCGGTGAAGGCCAGTATACCCGGTATTATCAGGTTCACTACAGGGATGATCATCAGTATTCCCAGCCAGGACGGATGCTTTCTGGCGCTGGCAATCCCCATCCACACGATGACGCCGAGGACGATATTTACCAGCGGGATGAAAAACAGGATGGTCCACCAGCCAGAATGTCCGGCAACCTTGCACGTCAAGTACAGGTTGGCAATCGGTATCCAGGCAAGCCAGGCATTCCTGGTACCAGTCTTGTTGGCGATGATGTGAAGGGTGAGCGCCAGCCAGACATATATCGCCAGACCCCAGAACCCGTTCAATTCAGAGGCTACTATCCAGTTCCACATTTTTCACCTCATTCAATCTCAGATGGTAGTTTGGATATGACCTTCCCACTCTCATTTGAAACGGTCGGTGATGCTTTTGCCGAAATCCTGCGCTGCTTTGCCTACCTCCTGGAATTTGGTTTTGACATCCTCGTCCTGAAAGCGGTTGCCGAAGGTCTTGGCCGCATTGGCGGCGCTATCGCCGAATTCTTTGGCCTTTTCCTTGAGCTGGGGGTCGTTGAAGATTTCGCTTATGGCCTCGCCAAAGGCACGGAACATCTCGCCAAAACTGTCGGCGGTACCCTTTTTATCTTCTTTCTCTTCCGGTACCATGTCAGCCTCCTTATTTATCGGCCATAGCCTTCATCAAATTGGCCGCTCTTTTGGTATTGAACACGCCGCAGGCACACTGCGGTGCCAGCAGCCTGGCCGCGTCTTCGGGCGTTTTGGTTCCTGCCTTTATCTCCCTCACCATCTCCTTGACCAGGTCTGGTGCAATCAGGGCGTGGCCGCACATGGTGATAACCTCAAGGATGTCATCGCTGGGCAGTTTCCCCGTCCGGCCCCAGATGCCGAGAGAAAAATTGCCGGTGTGGTGTTTCAGCCCCGCTTTCTCCAGACACTCATCAACCTTCTCATAAATGCCGCTGACGATAATGGAAAGGCCGAGGTCCGCCTCCTTGAGTTCCTTCAGGACGGCGGTTACGTCTTCCTGATTGTCGAAGACGGCGTGGCCTACCTTGCTGGCATTGGCGATAACCTCCTCTGCCTTATCTATCATGCCACCCATGGAAACGCTGCCGATATTGACCGCATTATGGCGCAGAGCGATGCGCAGGAATTCCTGGCACTTTGGGATATGGCCCTCTTCATTGTAGCCGACTGCCTGCAGCATCATCATGACATAATCTTGGCTCAGGCTTTCGGCGCTGCCACGGCGATGCAAAGTGTGTGTCATTCGTATCCTCCTTATACATTATACATTATGCTCGTTGGACACGAGATTAGTTCCGGGGATATTATAATTAATCCAGTTATTAATAGTCCAGTCGCGTGTTATAATGCACATCAGGTATCATTTCAGACGGTCCGGTTGGAGGCTCAAATGTTCAAGACCAGATGGCAGTGTCTAATCTTATCAGTACTTATCGCCATCTTCGTCACGGGATGCACGGCAACGCCAACCGCCCCACCAATCGCACCACCAACCGCCAAACCTGAGGCGGTATTGATAG
>JAHJTL010000074.1 GCA_018829775.1 Chloroflexota bacterium
CAGTTTTGGAGGCGGGATGGTAACTACCTCCCAGTATGGCCATCAGCACCAGGCCAGCGAGTAAGACTGTATAGTTTGGCGACATACCAATTAATAAGCCGGTTGCGCCCACGCCGACGACACCGATGGTGAGCAGGATACGAGACCCGAAGCGGTCGGCGAGCCATCCCGCCGGTAGCTGGCAGACACCGTAAACCACACCGAAAGCCGAAATGATGAATCCGGCGCGGGTGTAATCCAAGGCGAATGCGTCACGAAGATAGGGCAGGAGTGGCACCGGCAGCGCAGTCACCAGGTGGTGGGAAAAGTGTGCCAGTACAAATAGGGGCATCCATCCGCGCAAGCGGGAACGTAAACTGAATCTGCTTCTGATAGAGATTTCCTTTCTGTGATAAGAGACCGTGCTCTGGCCAGTTTTTGCTGTATATGTATCATACCACGAGAGGGGAATGAAATTCCCGCCGCAGACCCTGCCTTGGCCTTCTTCACAGGAAGCTTACCCCTGCCGGGACGCGGCACGGAGCGCCAGAACGGGAATCCGCCTCGTCCAGGCTCAAAAGAGTGCCGTAGGCCTCGCGCGAGAGGCGTGCGCACGTTCCCTATTCGGCGGAGCCACCAAGCGCGAAACGGGGCTTTACCACTACAACATCCTGCACGGGGCACTGAAGCAGGCGGTCAAGATGGGCTACGTGGCCCGCAACGTTGCCGATGCCGTGGATCCACCCCGCGCCCGCCGCCTCGTCGTGGCCACCATGGCGCGGGAGGACGTCCCCCGCTTCCTGGCCGCGGCCAAGGGTACTTTTTACTACTTGCTGTTTTACACCGCCCTCTACACCGGGATGAGGCTGGGCGAACTCCAACGCGGCAGTCCGAGTGGTCTTTATCAACATTTCGTCAGAATGTGCACTTACCAATGCCAAGTGCTATCATGTTAGCACACCCATATCCTGAGGAGGTTTAAGCGCTGTAGACGCTGAGTTAAAAACAGGCAAATCAAGACGGTGTCATAGGAATAACATATGAGTCATTTATTGCTCAGAGTATGGTTAATGGTAAGCTGTACCCTCGCTCTAAGTGCCGTGATAGTCCGCCTAGCCTGGGAGATATATGTCAACCCGTTGGTAGGTACGCTGGCCGTAGCAACTCCCGTCATTGTGGTAATTGCCGGCACTAATGCACTTGTCATTTATCTCCTTATTGCGCCCAGTATGAAAAAAATAAAGAGCCTGCCGATTGGAATATGGGTAATAGCGATATTTACCGCTGGTGCTGTTGGTTCTATTATCCACTACATTCGCTTTGTTCCTTCACCAGAGGCAGACGCACCCCTTAGCATAGTAATTGCCACCCTTCTCCTTATAGCTGTGGTTAGTGGCTATCTGGCGGTACTTTGGGTCTTTTGGTCTATTAGCATTAAGAAGAGACATTATCTCAGGTAACACAATATCACCTGCGGACATCTGGTTCTGGCTTATGCGCTGATCTAAACCTCCTCACTTTTTGCGCCTTCAGGTGTGCTTGTGGGCGTCACAAAAAGCCAGATTGTATGATGGTGTAATACGAAATGAATCACTACATGTGCCGCTACTACGGCACTAGCACTTTTTCTCTTATATATTGTAATTATAAATGATCACGTCGTTCGTGAAAGGCAATGAACCAGACGATTATGCCGATAATTATTGCGGCAACAGCTACCCCGCCAAGTAAGAGCCATTCAATTGGCACAAGCGGCGTTGGAACGGGTGCGGGTGCCGCCGGGATAATAATCTCAGGCGGTGGTGACGGTAGCGGTATTACTGGTGCCAAGGGTATTTCATAAAGACAAACATAAGCTTCATCAATTAATGCATCAGCCTTGTCATAGTCATTGCCGCGCCAAGCTTTATCAGCTTCACTGCTTAAGTTATGAGCTTCAAATAGCGCATCTTGCAGAGCGGTAGCATCTTTTCCTTGTTCTGCCCGGTAGCTAATACTGTCTTTTGCCCTTTCTATCGCTGCATCAAGTCTACCCAACTTATCGTAAATCTCTTCATGCTGAGCGTGTGGCATGACGAGTTCTAAATAATGCTTTTGCTCGGTCTCCATAGCGCGTTGAGTTTGTTGTAATGACTCTTTGAAATGGATATTATCAAGATATATTGCGACTCCAGAAAACCCTAAAGCCGCTAATGGAATAATGGCAATGACCAGAATTTGTAATAATTTTTTCAAGGAGCTACTCACCCTTTTATTTGTTTAATCACATACAATAACTGCAAACCAAAAAGGGCACCAGCAACCGCATCATATTTAGCGGTCACCAGTGCTCCTTGTTTATATTTATATGCCCAACTCGATGCACTCCTTTTCCGAAATGAATATGGTATGTCAGCTCCCCACCAGCTTTTCTACGCCCTGTTGTTCAGGGCAATCTTGCCAAGGCGATTTCAGATATTTGAGGACAGCTTGAGAATACTCTTGGGTAGGCCGTTCGCTATAAATATTCCTTATTAATCTGTAATTACGCCTCTCTATGACTGTTGACAACGGCCACTCAAAGTCATATTGTTGACCTGCGATATCCACATTCAAGCCAAAGACATTAGATGGGGTGAGTCATGTATCGAGGTCACATTATTCCTCTAGTTGCATTACTCTTGCTAGTCGTTGGTATCCTTGCGGGCTGCGGAGGTCCAGCTAAAGGTAGCGCTGAGTGGCATGCTGACCAGGGCTACAAGCTGTTCAATCAGGGTAACTATGATGAGGCGATAAAAGAGTGCACCGAGGCCATTGAACTCGCCCCCGACTTCTCCGAGGCCTACAGTAACCGGGGCATTGCCTACGTCCAGAAAGGTGAGCTTGACCAAGCCATCGCTGATTTCGATAAGGCCATTGAGCTAGACCCGGAACTTGCCAAGGTTTACAACGATCGAGGATATGCCTACTATTTGAAAGGTGAAGTGGCCAAGGCGGTAAGTGACTTTGAGAAGTGCATTGAGTTATCAAATGACCCTAGACTCGTTGCCAAGGCACAGCAGTTGCTAGATGAGCTAAGGTAATAATCTTCTTTTTTACCATTGACATTCAAACTAGATATTCTTATGATTTAGCCCAGTTAGTATTACTATTTTCTTCTACCGGAGGAGGAAAATAATGAAAATTAAAGGCAACACAATCTTGATTACTGGCGGAGCAACAGGTATTGGCTTCTCACTCGCGGAAACCTTGGTAGCGGCTGGTAACCAAGTAATTATTTGTGGGCGAAGAGAAAGTAGACTGAAAGAAGCCAAGGATAAGCTGCCACAAATACAGACCAAAGTATGTGATATATCCAGTGCGGAAGAACGCGAAGCCTTATTCAATTGGGTTGAAAATACTTTCAAAGACTTTAATATATTGATCAATAATGCCGGAATTCAAAGAGCGGTGAATCTTATGAAAGGTGCTCAGGACCTTTTCAGTGGTGAAAATGAGATTGAAACTAATTTAGTCGCCCCTATTCATTTGTCGGCATATTTTATCTCATTTCTTCTCAAGAAAGAGGAGGCGGCTATTATTAATGTTTCCTCCGGATTAGGTTTTGTGCCCATAGCAGCTATGCCCGTTTACTGCGCTACTAAAGCCGCAGTTCATTCATTCACTGTGTCTCTCAGACATCAATTAAGAGATACTTCCATAAAAGTATTTGAAATAGTACCACCCGCGGTGGATACTGAATTAGGCAAAGGGACTACTGAAGAAGGGGAGCAGGGATATCGAGGTATACCACCATCTGAAGTTGCCAAAGCAACTTTAGCAGCAATGGCAAATAATGAATACGAGATTTTAGCTGGAGGAGTTGAGGATTTAGTGAGGAGAGGAAGAACGAACCCAGAACAGGCCTTTCAAGATATTAACCGTTGGTGAAGATTAAAATGGCTATGGTCTAACTCATCAGGGAATGGCTTTAGTAATCCACCGCAGCCGGTCCTAAGTCCTCTGTTGCCCGCGCCAGTAGGTCTTTCCAGTGGAGTCAGGCTTACCCCTGGCGAAGAGCGGCAATAAATTCTTCCTTTATTACTTCATTGCTTCACGCCTAACCTACAAGCGTGAAATATAGCGGACCTTTTTATAGTGGCTGTTCACCGCTAGGTTGTTGGTTCGAGTCCAGCTCGGGGAGCCAGACCACTAAACCTCTGATTTCTTTAATCCAGAACCAAACTCAAAGTAGTTGCGGGTTTGTAAGCGGCACATACTAAAGTTATTGTCTAACTTGAAGTGTTATACAGAAACTTATGCTGTATAATTAATTGTTAGGCATCAGATGATAAGCGGAGAGGTGTAATGTGAGTGAGCGATCTGAGAAAGAGAAGTTCGCAGTCCTGATTGATGGCGACAATGCTCAGGCGTCTCTTCTTCCCCAAATCCTGGCTGAAGTCAGTAAAGCCGGCCTGATAACGATTAAGCGGATATATGGAGACTGGACCACAACACAGATGAACAGCTGGAAGGATTCACTTCACAAACACGCTATTCAGCCCATGCAGCAGTTCAGGAATACAGTGGGCAAGAACGCAACGGATAGCGCGATGATAATTGATGCGATGGATATTCTCCACAGTAACGATGTTGACGGCTTTTGCATAGTCTCCAGTGACAGCGATTACACACGGTTGGCGACAAGAATCAGGGAGGAAGGGCTTATCGTCATTGGAGTAGGAGAAAAGAAGACTCCGGAAGCCTTTAGGAACGCCTGCAACCAATTTATATATAGCGAGAATCTGGCCGTAACCAAGGAGCCGAGAAAGAAACCAGGGGAAAAGCCGAAAATAGAAGAGAAGGTTGATACGCCTGACCCTCTACCTCTTCTAATTCAAGGATTTGAGATGGCTGCGAAGGAAGAGGAATGGGTTCACTTGGCATCAATGGGTAGCGCCCTTCGGCAGTTGAATTCGGCGTTTGATTCCCGGACATACAATCACCCCAAGCTACAATCGCTTATCAAGGATTATCCGGAGACGTTTGCGCTAAAGCTAGACAGGACTAAGAAACCGCCGGTTTTATATGTCGCGTTGAAGTCTCAAGTGAACACCAAGTAGGTCGCGCAACCGCTAGTTTGTAGGTTCGAGTCCTACTCGGGTGGACTGCTACGGGCACGTCATGCCCGGGATGCAGGAGGACGCCGCGGAGCGGCTGGACCGACTGATCCAGCCGGAGATAATCGGCTCGGAAGATGTTGTCAAAATGCCGGCAAAAATGTTGGCAAATGTTGGCAAAAAGGGAAAAATCGAACGTGAGCCGCACAGGAATCGAACCTGTAACCTGCTGATTAAGAGTGACGACCTGCTTTTACCACAGGACACCGATATCAACCATTTAGTCTCGGATATTCAACAAAATACGCAGGAATTGTGCCTTATTTGCTATTGTTTAATCTGTAATATTGGGCAGTTTGTTGGCAAAATGTTGGCAAAATGCCTGTGGTATTTCCGCGATTCATTTAGAAGTTAATCGATTGTACAGCTTTAATGTTTTATTTCCCCACTATTTCATGCATTTATTAGTAGGACGGTACCGCGTGACGGATTGACAACCTCCTAGAACACCTGTAAACTCAATCCCGACAGAAGAAGGGGAGGATAAAAAAGCATGACACAACTTGGCGCCTTTTATGCTTTGGGCAAATGCGGCAGATTTGTCCCGGTAAGGTTAAAAACCCATACTGATATTACCCGTGGCTTGAGGTCAGTTTGCGAAGAAAACGGGATTAAATACGGGGCTATCGATGGCATCGGCAACGTACGCCAGTTAAACTACCAGTTGTTGGTACCCGATTCTAAGGCTAAGCACGGCGTGCGCTTGGCCGAGCCCCAGGTCCTACCTGGTCCTTTAGAACTGCTTAATCTCAAGGGCGTTGTCTTCCAGTCGGAAACAGGCGAGACTATGATTCACCTGCATGGCATTTTCTCGGATAACGAGGGTAAAATATTGGGCGGACACCTTGCGGAAGGCGGTAATCCAGTTCTGGGAACGCTTAATGCCTTCATCGTCGAACTAGCTGATGCTGAAATGGTCAGGCAGATGGATGAGGATATAGGTATTGGTCTGTGCACTCCAATTGGAGCTTTTATCAATGTGAATATTTAACTCTTCACATTGATTACAATGCTGATTATAAATTGGGTGACTTTGTTCACACACCCTGGAAACATGGGCGCAATTGATCCCCTAAAAACGAACGATTATCTCACCGAAGTAACAAAACAAGCGATTGTTACTTCGGTAAGATCTTCAATGCCTTCTCAACCATGAATCCCATCTTCCTCGAGATCTCGGTCTTTCAGCTGATTTCCAGAATCATCTCAATCTCAACGGGAATTTGATTTGGCAGCGCCTGCATTCCTA
>JAHJTL010000075.1 GCA_018829775.1 Chloroflexota bacterium
CTGCGGGCCAAGACGGATGAGTTCAGGGCACGTCTGAAGGACGGTGAGACGCTCGACCAGCTTTTGCCCGAGGCCTATGCCGCCGTGCGCGAGGCGGCCAAGCGGACTATCGGCCAGCGCCACTTTGACGTCCAGCTGACGGGGGGCATTGTCCTGCATCAGGGGAAAACCGCCGAGATGAAGACCGGCGAGGGGAAAACGCTGGTGGCTACCCTTCCCCTCTACCTGAATGCATTGACCGGCGGCGGCTGTCATCTGGTGACGGTGAACGATTACCTGTCCCGGCGCGACCCGTACTGGATGGGGACAATTTATCACCTGCTGGGATTGACCGTGGCCAGCATCTATCCGCAACAGACGCCGGACGAACACCAGCCATCGCGACTTTATGACCCGGAATATGATTCCGGAGAAAGCCGTTGGCAGCATTTTCGCCCTGTTTCCCGCAAGGAGGCGTATGAAGCTGACATAACCTATGGGACGAGCAGCGAATTTGGCTTTGATTACCTGCGGGACAATATGGTGGTGGACCTGTCACAGTGCGTGCAGCGCGAGCTGAACTACGCCATCGTGGATGAGGTGGATAACCTGCTCATCGATGAAGCCCGCACCCCTCTGATTATCAGCGGTCCGGCCGAGGAATCCGGCCAGATATACAACGTGTTTGCCCGCCTTATCCCTCGCTTCAAAGCGCAGATTGATTACATCGTTGACGAGAAGGAGAGGAACGTCAGCCTGACCGATGCTGGCATCAACACCATGGAGGCGATGCTGAAAAGGGAGGGATTGCTGAAGTCGCCGAACCTCTATGACCCGGCCAACTATATTTTCACCCGTTTTCTGGACAACGCCCTGAAGGCACACGTGCTTTTCAAGCGTGATAAGGAGTACGTGGTCAAGGACGGCGAGGTTATCATCGTTGATGAGTTTACCGGGCGGCTGATGTTCGGTCGGCGCTATTCCGAGGGACTGCACCAGGCGATTGAGGCGAAGGAGAACGTAAAGGTGCAGCGGGAAACTAAAACCTATGCCACCATCACCATCCAGAATTACTTTCGCATGTACGGGAAGCTGGCCGGGATGACCGGTACTGCCGCCACCGAAGCGGAGGAGTTTCATAAAATATACGGCCTGGAAGTTATGGAAATCCCAACAAATGAGAAGATGATACGTGATGACTTCCCCGACCAGATTTACAAGAACGAGCGGGGCAAGTTCAATGCCGTGGTGCGTGAAATCGAGCAGATGCACCGGGAAGGGCGTCCGGTGCTGCTCGGCACCGTTTCCATTGAGAAATCGGAATACCTGAGCGACCTCCTGAAGCGAAAAGGCATTCCCCATGAAGTGCTCAACGCCAAGCAGCACGAAAAGGAAGCCTCAATCATTGCCCGGGCGGGAGAACCGGGGGTGGTTACCGTGGCCACCAATATGGCGGGCCGGGGCGTTGACATTGTGCTCGGGGGGAGTCTGGACGGCCAGAGTGAAACCGAATGGCAGGAGAAGCATAACCAGGTGGTATCAAATGGAGGGCTGCACGTTATCGGCACGGAGCGCCACGAGGCACGGCGGATTGATAACCAGCTTCGAGGCCGGTCAGGGCGACAGGGCGACCCGGGAAGTTCGCGCTTTTTCGTTTCCCTTGAGGATGAAGTGGTGCGGCGTTTCGGCGGCGAGCGCATTAAAGGCATTATGGACTGGGTGGGGATGGACGAAAGCATGCCCATTGAGAACAAGCTGGTGAACCGCTCCATCGAGGGTTCCCAGGTCAGGGTGGAGGGATTCCACTTTGACATGCGCAAGCACCTGGTCGAGTATGATGACGTGGTCAACAAGCACCGCGAGCTTATTTATGCGGAACGCCGGAAAATCCTTGACGGCACCGACCTCAAGACCAACATTCTGCCCATGGTGCGGGATGAGATACGGAATATGGTGGGCAGACACATGGCCGATGAGCACGGACTTGGCTGGGACGTGGAAGGTCTGCTCGCCGATGTGGCCACGGTCTTTCCTATACCTCCAGCATTGACCCCAGACTCATTACTGGAAACAAAACCCAAGCAGATTGAAGAGAAACTCACCGAGTTGGCGGAGACGCTTTATGATGAGCGGGAAAAGGAGCTGGGGCCGGAAAACATGCGGGTGCTCGAGCGACTGGTCATGCTGCGCATCATTGATAGCCTGTGGGTGGAACACCTGACGGCGATGGAGAATATGCGCCTCCAGGCGGGGTGGCAGACGCTGCGCCAGACGCGGGCGGTAGATGCCTACAAGAGCGAGGGCTACCGGCAGTTTCAGACGCTGCTCGAAACCATCCAGCATGATGTGGTGCATACCATCTACCACGTGAACATTGCCAGGAAAGAACCGTCGGCGCAGGCACCGTCGCCGATGGCCCAGGTGGTCGGGCGGGATGCTGCCAGCAAAAAGCAGAAAGCCAGGGTAGGCGGCAGGAAGATAGGGCGCAATGAACCCTGCCCCTGCGGGAGCGGTAAGAAATACAAACACTGCTGTGGAAGGTGATATGAGAGCATGATAAGTGAGGAACAGTTAAAGGAATTGCGTCAGGAAGTAAGCGGAGAGATGGACGGGTTGGCCAATCTGGAAAGGCCGCTCACCAAAGAAGAGGAAAAGCACCGGAAAAAGCTGCAGTTCAGGAAGTACGTCCTGGATAAGATAAAGGAAGCCAGGGACAAGAACCAGAAAAGCGACGAGCTTTACAATACCACCTACTATCAGATGCTGGTGCCGTGGGGCGAGAAACACCCTGTTCTGTTCTTCCTCTGGATGCGCATTATCAGGGCGAGGTGGTGGGGTGTAACGGCATATAATTACGGGGATGCGTGGAAGGGGAAAGAGAAATAAAGATGGGGAATTCATTATGGTAATAATGGAAATGCCTACAACAATACGTGAAGGTAACAGCCTTCATAGAGCGAAATTAAATATCGGTTATAAAAGAACCTGTGCTTGTAAAACGAGCCATATTAATTGTATGACAGCAAAGCAATGGCTTAAGAGTCAGCTTGGTGTATGGCAGTTTAATTATGAAGCAAGGGATATTCGCAAAAAAACTATTCATCCAGCTACTTTCCCTATCTCCCTAGCTAAAAAAGTTATTGAGTTGTTCACTCATGAAGGTGAGCTTGTACTGGATCCGTTTGTTGGCAGTGGTACTACTCTAGTTGCCGCAGGGGATACAAACAGAAGCGCTGTTGGGTTTGACCTGCAAGGGAGTTATATTGATTTATGTGAAAAACGCCTTGCTCAATCTAGTCTTCTTGCAGAAACTAAGCAGATAGCTGTTCAAGATGATGCCATATTCATACAAGAATACTTTGAGCCAGAAACAATTAGTCTTATAGTAACGTCACCACCCTATGCGAATCTTCTGAATAGGGTACGACAGAATAAGTCTAGAAGATTCAGAAAGAACGAGCAGTTGGGTAAAATAGAGCAATATTCTCAAGATCCCAGAGA
Organism: Chloroflexota bacterium; assembly: GCA_018829775.1. Taxonomy (NCBI): domain Bacteria; kingdom Bacillati; phylum Chloroflexota; species Chloroflexota bacterium. The sequence continues at coordinate 3,481 of JAHJTL010000075.1, forward strand.
CCTCGGGACAATGAATCTTGATGAATATACAATAGCTATGGGTAATATATTCGAATCACTCTTGACGCTGCTCCGACCAAAGGCACATTGTGTAATAAATGTGCCAGATATGTGGTGGGAAAACACTAGAATCACGATACACGTTTCGCTCATTGAAGAGTTAAGAAAACGCGGATATGAACTTAGAAACATAATAATCTGGGATAGAACAAATCTTGTCAACAAGATTGGAATATTTGGCTGGCCAAGCAATTACATTACTATGGGTGTAACCTTCGAATACCTTCTAGACTTTTGGAGACCGCCGAAATAATGAAGCTATATACGAAAGAACAACTTATCGAAGCTGCACGTGAGGTTTTTCGGCAGGGTTGGCACAAAAGTGTAAAAGAAACTTACGGTGCACGAAATGATGGTGCGGTGGGAAATACATTAGAAATGTTGCTCGGTATAGAGGAAAACAATTTACCAATACCCAACGCGTCCGAGTGGGAGTTAAAAGGGCAAAGGTCTCGTACAAGTTCATTAATTACTCTAAAACATGTTGAACCATCGCCCACCGCTGTGGGAATCGTGCCTAACTTACTACTTCCGTATTACGGCTGGAAGCATAAACAAGCTGGTAAGAAATATCCACCAACGGAGATGAGTTTTAGATCAACTACTAGTGCAACAGACTATACTAGTAGAGGTTTTATAATAGTCGCTGATAAGAAGCAGCAAAAGCTGCGCTTTGTATTTAACTCTACGAAAGCCAATATAAGCGATCCAGGGGTTACGTCGTGGTTGAGGACAGTAGAAGGAAGGGTTGGCCTTGACCCTCTTGAACCAGAACCTTATTGGGGATTTGAGGACTTGAGATATGTAATTGGGTCTAAGATCAGGAATTGTTTCTACGTCGTTGCGGACAGTAAAGTAGAAGCTTCGAGGGAGTTCTTCCTTTATAGAGAGCTGCATGTCCTATCTGGTTTCTCATTTGAAAGTTTCATTAGATGTATTGAAGATGGTTCAATTCTTGTCGATTTCGATGCGAGGACTGGGCACAACCACGGTACTAAATTCCGGATGAAACAAGGCCATTGGAGGGATCTTTACGAAGATGTCCAGCGTGTTATCTAAAGCACAGCAATGAAATTATGAAAGCTAACGAAGGTGGCATGGCTAGGAAAGAGGCTCTTCAAAATGACTAACTCTGAAATCGCTCAAATCTTTCTTGAAATCGCGGAGCTTTTAAAGCTCAAGAAGGACAACATCTTCAAGATACGGGCGTATGAGAAGGCGGCGTGGGCTATAGAGGAGCTGCCGGTGGATGCGGGGCAGCTCGTGGCGGAGGATAGGCTAAAGGAAATCCCGGGGGTGGGGGAGGCGATAAATAAAAAAGTAATTGAGCTGGTGACCACGGGAAAGCTGGACTTCTACGAAAGGCTGAAGGCCGAGTTTCCGGAAAAAGAGGGCTCTGTTCGGGGAAAAGGGTAATAATGAAGGTTGCATCGGAACAGGCGACATCTTCGAAATCGCTTCTGGCCAGCGATGCCGAGGCCATCAGGCACCTGGAACAGGAGATTGCCGGCGGCAGGCACTGGTATGTCGCCCTGCTGGAGGCGATGGGGATGTGGAGCTCCGCGATAGAAGACCATCAAGGCAGGATATACCGATACCTCATTGCCGGGGAGGCCTTCGACTGGCTGCTGCTGGCGGAGCGACTCTGCGGGACGGTTGACGACCTTCTGCCGGTGGACGAGAAAGAAGCGCTCCTTTTCTACGCCAGACCGCCCCTGAAACTCAATCCCGAAGAAGTCAGGGCGCTTATCGGACAGAGCAAATACAACCAGTACCTGAACTACTTCTACGGCGTCACTGTGGAGGGGGCAATGATAATGGCCGTCGAGGAGGAGGTGCTCAAAGAGAGGCGGGTATCCGGCTTTAACAACGATAGTGACGTCAACAACGAGGCATACCGTCGGATTTATGGGGAGAGCAGGCAGGTATTGCTCAAGTGCTTCCGGAAGGAAGCAGGTTATCCGCAACTGAGGTCAATCACGCTGGCCGAGATGAAGGAATTTTCCTACTGGCTGTTCAAATATCGTGTTGAGCAGTGTGAGCGTGCCAAGGTGGCCAGCGATACCAGGAAGGCGCTTGAATATCTGAAACGGCAATGGGCTCATAAAGGGATTTTTAGCGTGTTGGCGGCTGAGGATTTGGCCGCCGGGCGCAGGCATTGAGGTATCACTTCGCTCGCTAGGCATTCACTGTTTCTTTTGGCGCGCGTACCACCAGCACCGGTACACCTGCCGTACGCAGGACCTTGTCGGTGATGCTGCCGAAGGTAAGCCGGCTGAGCCCCGAACGACCGTGGGTTGACATGGCAATGAGGTCGACCTTGAGCTCATCCGCCGCTTTGACAATTTCTTCCGCCGCTTTCCCTGAAGCCGCTTTCGTTTTAACGTTGATGCCTTTGCTTTTAAGGCTTTCTCCGGTCTTATTCAGGTATTCCTTGGCCTTCTTTGTAATGTGTGTTATCTCTTTATCCGTATAGGGCACCTGAACGCTTGCCTCTCCGGCAATCACGTAATGGGCCAGCGAGGTCATTACCTGGAAAAGAATTACCTCGGTCTTTACGTCCGGTGCTATCTTGGAGATGAGCCTCTCCACGTGGTCCAGGGCCGCTTCGCCTACTTTAGAACCGTCCAGTGGGACCAGAATTCTCTCGAACATCTCCCACCTCCTCAGAGTTTACTGATCTGCTCTTTCAGTCGCTCCAGCCTGTCAATTATAGTGTACAGCTTCTGGCGCTCCTTATCAATAACTGATTTTGGCGCTTTGGCTAAAAATTCCTGGTTATCCAGCCGGGCTTTCAGGCGGTCCATCTCAACTTGGCTCTGGTCTATCTCCTTTTGCAGTCGCTTTTTCTCCGTTTCAAGGTCGAACATGCTGGACATGGGGATGATGACCTCGGCCTCCTTCAGGACCGATACCAGTGATTCTTTCCGTGAGGCACCTTCATCGCGTTGCTTTAAAAAGACGACTGGCCTGGCCCGTGCCAGCATCTGGATGGTCTCGGAATAGGGAACGATAGACGTGGTTAGCTTGTCGGCGTAAATCTGCGCCTCTACCCAGCGGTTGCTCTCCACGCCGTGATGAGCCCTGGCATTGCGGATGGCGCGGACGATTTCTATTATTGTCTCCATTACCCGTTCCGCCTCCCGGTCAACCGCCTTTTTGTTGGCCTCAGGATAAGCAGCAATCATTACGGACTCGGCTTCCTGCCAGCCGTCAGGCAGGGAACGTTTCAGGTTCTGCCACAACTCTTCAGTGACGAAGGGCATATAGGGATGCAGCAACCGCAGCGAGGTATCAAGCACGTGAATCAGGACCGGTAGCGGCGATGGCAGGTCGCTATCGGGGCGGAGGCGGATTTTGGCGAACTCAATGTACCAGTCGCAATACTCGCTCCAGAGAAAATCGTGTATCTGGCGCAGGGCTTCGCCAAGCTGGAATTCATTTATCAAGCTGCTCACACTGGCTACGGTGCGATTGAGTCGACTAAGAATCCAGAGGTCTTCAAGCGGCAGATGGTCCGGCATTTCGAGAGCGGTCGTTCCGGGTTCAATACTGCGGATTACAAATCGGGCAGCGTTCCACAACTTGTTGGCGAAGCTGCGGCCGGCTTCCAGCCTGGATGTGGCCAACTTGATATCATTGCCGGGTGCCGTGCCAGTGGAGAGGGCAAAGCGCAGGGCATCGGTGCCGTACTGCTCGAGCAGGACGATGGGGTTGAGCACGTTGCCCCTGACTTTGCTCATCTTCTCCCCCTTTTCATCGCGAATGAGGCCATGCAGGAAAACGGTGTGAAAGGGAATATCATCGCAGTCGGCAATCCCCATCATTATCATGCGGGCCACCCAGAAGAAAAGGATGTCGTAGCCGGTCTCCATGACCGAGGTCGGGTAGAAGTAGCGGAGGTCTTCGGTGTCGTCCGGCCAGCCGAGCGTAGAATGCGTCCACAGTGCCGAGCTGAACCAGGTATCCAGGACATCGGGGTCCTGCTCCAGCCTGGCTGAGCCGCATTTCTGACAGGCGGTGGGCTCCTCGACGGAAACGGTAAGCTCATCGCAGTCCTGGCAGTACCATACCGGGATGCGGTGTCCCCACCACAGCTGGCGGCTGATGCACCAGTCGCGGATGTTCTCCATCCAGTTGAGATATACCTTGGTGAAACGCTGAGGAACGATGGTTATCCGCCCGCTGGTTACTGCTTCAATAGCCGGTTTCGCCACGGGTTCCGCACTGACAAACCACTGCTGGCTGGCGATGGGCTCAATCATCGTCTGGCAGCGGATGCAGTGTCCCACGGCGTGGGAATGCGGCTCAACCTTGATGAAGAGCCCTTCTTTCTCCAGGTCTTCTATAATCGCTTTACGGCAGGCGAAGCGGTCCATCCCAACGTAGGGACCGGCATTTTCGTTCATGGTGGCGTCATCGTTCAGGATGTTAACCAGTGGCAGACCGTGGCGCTGGGCCACCTCAAAGTCTGTCGGGTCATGCGACGGCGTGATTTTCACCGCGCCGGTGCCGAATTTGGGGTCAACCGCCTCGTCGGCGATAATGGGGATGACGCGGTTTACGGCGGGCAGGATTGCCTTTTTACCAATCATATTTTTAAAGCGCTTATCTTTCGGATTGACGGCTACCGCCGTATCACCGAGTATCGTTTCCGGCCGGGTGGTGGCCACGGTGATAAATTCATTATCGCTATCGACAAGAGGATAGCGGACATGGTACAGGTGTCCGCTGATATCCCTGTGCTCCGTTTCAAGGTCGGAGAGGGCGGTGGAACAGCGGGGACACCAGTTGATGATGCGCTCACCCCGGTAAATCAATCCCCTCTCGTAGAGCCTGACAAAGGCGGTGCGTACCGCCCGGCTCGGGCCCTCGTCCAGTGTGAACACCTCCCGGTCCCAGTCGCAGGAGACACCAAGCCGCTGGTGCTGTTCCGAGATGGTGCCGCGGCAGCTATTGGCCCACTGCCACATCCTCTCCAGGAACTTGTCCCGGCCCATCTCATGGCGGTTTAATCCTTCTGATGCCAGCATCTTCTCCACCACCACCTGCGCCGCGATACCGGCATGGTCGACCCCGGGCAGCCAGAGCGTCGGCTCGCCCTTCATGCGATGCCAGCGGGTCAGAATATCCTCCATGGTGGCGGTCAGCGCGTGGCCGAGATGCAGCTCGCCGGTAACGTTGGGCGGGGGCATGATGATAACGAAAGGCTTCTTGTCCGGGTTTATTTCCGGCTTGAAGTAGCCCTTATCCATCCAGAACCGGTACCACTTCTGCTCTACCTTACCAGGCTCGTACGCCTTGGGCATTTCCTGTTGAGTATTAACTGAGTCTGCCATAACGACCTTTCTAGATTTGCTTTGGTAACCTCTCCCCCTTAATCCCCCTCTCCTTACGAAGGGCTTTGTATCATAACTGCCTTCTGTATCAAAAGTCGGGTAGTTGTATCAAAAGTCACCTACTTCTCTAGCAACCAACTGGAATATTCTCAACACATTCCATGCAGTAAGAGGCATAGGTGGCCCTGGTAAGAACCGCTTAATTCCAGCCTCTTTGAGTCTGACATCTTGTTCAGGCCGCCAAACCCAGATAGTCTTTGGGTCTAGCCTCATAATAGCTTTCCAATCCTCTCCAGTATCCTCTCCATAATCATATCGGTCTTCTTCCGTCATCTCATAAGCTGTCTCATGAACAACTGCACACCCTACAATGGCGCCTTCTATCTCAAAGAAAGCAAGAGAATTTGATGGCACGTCAAACACTCTGGCTAGCAGATATATACCATCTTTCCTTAAGCCTTTATCTAACCAACTTCGTAAATCCTCTTTACTATGGAATCCGCCTTTCTTACTATGAGAAAATAATCTAGCTTCCATACTGTTATTCCTCCTTCTCCTATATTAGCGGCTACCTTTAACGTAGCGCCTCTGTTTTGGTATTCGCCTCTTCTTCAACAGTTTATCCAACATTGCCAAGATAGCCTTAGCGTTAGTAGCGTTCCTATGACCAGCCCTCCAGTTTTCTACAGTGTCAGCCTTGACCCCTAATTCATCCGCAATAGATGCTAGTGTCCAACCATTCTCTGTTAACTGTGCTATTTTTGTTTGTATCTCGCTATTCATTTGTTTGCTCCCTACCTCTCACCTAGTAGCTCCACCACCTTATCCAGTATCTTTTCCGCAACCTCTCTCTTTGTCAGGAGAGGCAGGTTTTCTGCTTCCCCTTTTTTGTCAATGATGGTGACTTTATTGGTATCCACGCCGAAGCCGCTATCGGCGCTGGTGATATCGTTGGCCACTATCAAGTCGAGGTTTTTCTTCTGTAGCTTCTGCCGGGCGTTGGCGACCACATCCTCGCTTTCCGCGGCAAAGCCGACCCTGATAAATTTTCCCTCTACCTCGGTTATAATATCGGGCGTCCTGACCAGTTCCAGAGTCAAGCTATCGGACGCTTTCTTAATTTTGGACCTTGACGTGCTCTTCGGCTGGTAATCGGCGACGGCGGCGGCCATAATCAGGGTATCGGCTTTACCAACCGCTTTGGCGACCGCATCCTTCATCTGGCGGGCGGTCTGGATGTGAACCATTTCAATACCAGTTGGGTCGGGCAGGGAGGTGGGGGCAGTAACCAGTGTTACTTCCGCGCCTCTATCCCGCGCTGCCTCCGCCACGGCATAGCCCATCTTTCCCGAGGAGCGATTGCCGATGTGCCGTACCGGGTCAATCGGCTCCTGTGTTCCGCCTGCGGTGACCACGATGCGCCTGCCAGCCAGGTCTCCTTTCCTGCCCAGCACCTGTTTGATGGTACCGAGGATAACCTCGATATCGGCCAGGCGACCGTGTCCCATCTTGCCCGAAGCGAGGCGACCGTAGCCGGGTTCAACTATTATGAATCCCCGCGCTTTCAGTTTGGCTACATTTTCCTGCGTGACCGGGTTTTCCCACATGTTCACGTTCATCGCCGGGGCAATTATAACCGGCGACCTGGTGGCCAACACGATGCCGGTCAGCATATTATCCGCCATGCCGGCTGCTATCTTGGCAATGGTGTTGGCCGTGGCCGGGGCGATGACAACCGCGTCAGCGGCTTCCGACAATGATATATGCGTCTCGCCGTATTCAATGGGTGCGGTAAACATATCGGTGATAACTTTTGTGTGCGTCAGGGTACGAAAGGTGAGGGGTGCTACAAGCTTGGTGGCGGCCTCGGTCATGACCACTTCGACCCTGGCGCCGCCCTGCGTCAATTTGCTCGCTAGGTCGGCTGCCTTGTAGGCGGCAATGCCGCCAGTTACGCCTAATATTATGGTCTTATCATTTAACATAATGCCTCCTCAGCACCTGGACCGAGAGGATATCAGGTCTGATTCATATCATAGATCAATTTCAAGCCGATAAGCGTGATATCGTGGTTTACGGTATTGATAATGCTCGTCTCATTAGCGATTAAATCGGCATAGCCTCCGGTTGCGACCACCGCTGTCTTTTCACCCAGTTCCTCTTGAATTCGGGACACTATACCCTCAACCAGCCCGATGTAGCCGTAAATTATACCCGACTGCATCGCAGAGGTGGTATTGGTGCCAATAACGTGACTGGGGCGTACCAGTTCCACCCTCGGCAGCATGGCGGCGCGCATGAACAGCGCCTCGGCAGCGGTCCCGATCCCCGGCGCAATGACGCCGCCCAGATAGTCGCCTTCCTTGGAAACGGTATCAAAGGTGGTGGCGGTGCCGAAGTCGGTGATGATGACCGGTCCGCCGTAGAGACGGTGGGCAGCGGCAGCGTTGACGATGCGGTCGGCACCAACCTCGCGGGGGTTATCCATGCGGATACGCACACCAGTTTTTGCGCCCGCACCGACCACAAGCGGGGTCACATTGAAATACCGGTGACACAAATCAACAAATGTGGAGAGCAGCGGCGGTACCACGCAGCATAATGCTATCTCCTTGATGTTTTCCAGCTTCATATTCTGGTGCTGGAGCAGGTTCATCATCAGGGCAGCATATTCATCAGCCACGCGGTGAATCCGGGTGGCCAGATGCCAGGTCGCCCGAAGCTCTTCGCCCTCGAAGACTCCGAGTGAAATCTCAGTATTACCGATATCTATTGCCATCAACATTGTATCTATATTCTACAACAAAGTGTCTATCTGTTTTTAGCCGTTTCCCGAAGCTGTTTTATCACCAATGGCAGGACAGGCAGCAGGTCGGAGGCGAGCATACCGGTATCTCCTATGAGGTCTCTGATTACCTCACCGGCTTTGCCGTGCAGGTAAACACCGAGTGCCGCGGCGTCGTAAAGGGAAAGGCCCTGCGCCAGCAGGCCGGCGATAGCGCCGGTGAGCACGTCCCCGGTTCCCCCCGACGCCAGCCCCGGATTGGCAAAAGGACTGACCCGGCAACTGCCGTCCGGTGAGGCAATAACCGTGAAAGCCCCTTTGAGGACAATCGTTTTACCCCATTCCCGGGCATATTTTCGGGCGATGCCAACTCTGTCCGGCTGTGTTTCGGCGACGGTGAGACCGCTCAATCGTACCATCTCACCCGGGTGTGGCGTCAGTATGGCATCGCTGTGGAGCTTCTGCCACCACTCGGGGATTTGGGACAGCGCATTGAGCCCATCGGCATCAAGGACGAGCGGGGGCAGTTTTTCCCGGAAGAGCAGGGAGGGAATGAACTCACTCACCGACTCGCTCTGCCCCAGGCCGCAGCCGAGCAGCAGGACATCGTATGATTTCAGGTTATCGTTTATTATCTTAGCCGCTTCTTTAGCAATTATGCCCGCTTCAGCTTCGGGCAGCGGCAAGTAGGTTGTTTCTGTCAGTTTGGAGGCCAGGGCCGGCTGCAGGCTCGATGCCGTGGCCAAAGTCACCAGGCCAGCGCCAACACGAAGGGCACCATTACAGGCCAGGTAGGCCGCTCCGATATAGTTGACCGAACCGGCAACCGCCAGCACCCGCCCGAAAGTCCCCTTGTTGGCGTCGAGAGGACGTTTGGGGAGCACATTTACTGCCCAATCATCTGTAAGCAGTTCAAGGTTTATATCATCGGCTAGCTCAGCCGGAATGCCGATGTCCGCTATGCTCAATTTGCCCACCCTCTCTGCCCCGGGGAAACGGAACAGGCCGAGCTTGGGAAAAGCAAGGGTAACGGTATAATCGGCGAAAGGACAGACCGGGTCTACCTCACCAGTGTCGGCGTTGAGGCCGGAGGGCAGGTCAACGGCAATAAGCACCAGCGCCGGTTTTTTCTGTTTTAATTGGTTTACCCTGTCCAGAACCTGCGCGAGAACCCCCCGAATGGGACGGGCTTTGCCGGTGCCGAAAAGCGCGTCGACCACGCAATCGACCGATGTCAGCATTTCACTGAACTGGGACAGGTCCTTATCCTGGGCGGCGTCAATGCAGGGTATGTTTCGCTGCTGCACCTGCTCAAGGTTGGCGTCATCTTCTGGTCGCTGGCTGCACAGGCAGACGCTCACCTGAGCTCTCCAGTCGTGCAGGTAGCGTGTGACCACCAGCCCATCACCACCGTTATTGCCCGGCCCGACCAGAATCAGGAACTGCTTTTGCTCTATCGGCCCCAGAATTCGTCTGGCCTCTTCGGCGACGGCTCGGCCGGCGTTCTCCATCAGCACGTGCCCGGGCGTGCCGCGGCGGATGCATTCCCGGTCTATCTGCCGCATCTGTTCGCTGGTGACGATTTTCATGATGAAAAATCCATTACGTTGCTTATGTGAAGTGTAGCAATAACCTGAGGCACGGTCAAGATGTGGCAAGCAGGGGAGGGCACTTTGACCCTAACGTGAAGCAAGCTGCTTCTCGTATTCCCTTTTGCCCGCCTGGTGCATTTTCACGTGCTCCTTCATCATATCCCTGATGGACAGGTTGTAGGGGCAGCGTTCCTCGCACTCGCCGCAGTCGGTGCATTCGTCCGCTTTGACAAATGACTCGGCAAACTTGCCGGTGTAAAGGCGGACCTCAGGCAGGCGTTTGGCGAGGTTGGGGAACGACATTACATCCGCGATGGGTATTTCCGCCTGGCAGGGCTGGCAGTAATCGCAGCGACGGCAGAACCTGGCACCGAGCTCCTGTCTGATACGCTCTATCTCCTGCTTTTCCCCGGCTGTCATCTCCTTCGGCCCCTCGAATACCCGGGCGATTTCCTCTATTTCAGGCACCCGTTCAATGCCGGGGATAAGCACTATATCAGGAAACTGGAGCAGGTATTTAATGGCAATGGCGGCGTTATCTATCATCCCGCCGGCCAGCGGTTTCATGGCGATGAAGCCGACATCGTGCTGTTTGCACAAGGACAGCAGTTCTTCCTTGCCTTCGTAGGACATGAAGTTTAATGGAAACATGAGGGTCTCAAAGAGGCCGGTCTTCACCGCATCTTTGGCGATGTCAATCTGATGAGAGGTTATGCCAATGTGCTTCACCAGGCCGGCTTTTTTGGCGTCTTCGACTGCGCCTCGCGGGCCATCGGGGTCGAGAACGGTTTCCAGCGCTTTGGCATCGCTGATGTTGTGGAGCTGGTAGAGGTCTATGTAATCAACGCCGAGCCTCTCCAGACTTAGTTTGAGGTGTTTCTCGATATCTTCTCGGGTGCGGGCCAACGACTTTGTGGCCAGAAAGATTCCTTCACGATTTCCTTTAATTGCCTTGCCGATTCTCTCCTCGCTGGTGGTGTAACCGTTGGCCGTGTCCAGGAAGTTGATGCCCAGTTCCAGACATTTATGGACCACGGCGATGGCTTCCTCTTCGGGGACTCTCTGGATGGGGATGCCCCCGAATCCGAGTCCGGTCACCATCATCTCAGTTCTGCCCAGCCTTATCTTTCCCATAGATTTCCCTACTCCGTTTCGGTATGACTTTAACTTAAGAGCCCCTGGTTGCCGACCTGTTGATGATTTCCACCATGGTCTGGTAGAACTCTTCGGGTTCTTTGCCTATGGATAGTTTCTCCATAGGGCACATGTCCTCCCCATCGGCTCGCTGGATGGTGGGGACAATTCTGGCGAAGTTATAATTAATCCCGTATTTTTCCAGCGTATGTATGGCAAGCTCGCTGCCCAGTGGACTGAATACTTCCCGGCACTTCGCCCTGACAGCAAGCAGGGCTGCAGCATTGCCGATAATTTTATCGAAGATAACCACCCCTTCATGCTCCGGGGCGAAGCGGTCAAGGTATTCCATCAGCGGCAGCAACCGGTCTTTTCTGGAAGAGAAGACAAGCTTATCGCCTTCAAATACCCGCAGGGTATCATCACTGTTAACGAATTCCTGAAAGACCTGTTCGTACATCACCATATTCATTGTAAATGGGTTGCCCTGCCGCTGGCAAATGACGGCTTCAAAAATGTTAGCGAAGTCCGTTAATCAGCGACTGATGCGCAGGCCGCCGCCTTTGAGCAGGTTCTCCACCTCCTGCAGCGTCGCCCAGTTGGTATCACTGGGGATGGAGTGCTTCAGGGCCGAGAAGGCGTTCCCGTACTTGACGCCCTTTTCCACATCGCCGGTGAGGTAGCCATAAATGAACCCGGCAGTGTACGAATCGCCGGCACCAACGCGGTCCACTATCTCCACGTCGTAAGTCCGGTCGTCGTATATCTTGCCCGCTGCGTAGGCAATCGCCGTCCAGCGATTTCTCAACACAGATACGTCCTCGCGCAGGGTGATGCAGACGACCTCGAAGTTGAATTTTTCCGCCAATTTCTGGGCTACTTCGCGATAATCCTTGCCGGTGATGCCGAGTACCCTTCTGGTATCCTCCTCCGTTGACAGGAGAACATCGATATACTCCATCAACGGTTCCTGACATTTCCGGGCTTCCTCTTCCGTCCAGAGTCGGGCGCGGTAGTTGAGGTCGTAGCTTACCTTACAGCCGGCCTTCTTGGCGGTCTGCAGTGCCTCGGTGGTGACCTGGGCGGCACCGGGGCTCAGTGCCGGTGTGATGCCGCTGGTATGGAACCACTTGGCGCCCTTCAGGACTTCCTCCCAGTTTATCTCCCCGGGCTTTATCTGGCTGATGGCGGAGTGGGAGCGGTCATAGAGAACGCTGCTCGGTCTGGGCGTGGCGCCGAATTCCACGAAATAAATCCCGTTGCGGTCGCCTTTGGTCCAGACGATGTGTGAGGTATCCACGCCCTGCTCGCGAGCTTTATTGCGAATCATGCGGCCGAGGGCGTTGTCCGTCAGCCGTGAAACCCAGGCCGTGCTGATGCCCAGCCGGCTCAGGTCAGCGGCCACATTCCACTCCGCACCGCCGATATTAACATCGAGCACGTGAGTCTGTTCCAGCCTGAGGTAATCTGGCGGGGAAAGCCGCAACATGGTTTCGCCAAAAGTAACAACGTCAGCCATTTTTCAACTCCTCCTGTATTATTTAACTAACCTCCCCTTGCCTGCCTCACCGCTTCGCAGAATTTCTGTGCGGTCTCCGTGATGACAGCCCAGTTTTTCTCGCTCACCGCTTTCTTATCCACCAGCGATGAACCGGCAGCCACCGCCACCGCGCCGGCCTTGATGAATTCCGGCGTGGTCTGCAGGTTCACCCCGCCGGTGGGCACCAGCTTCACCTGAGGCAGTGGCCCCAGAATGTCCTTAAGGTATCCGGGGCCGCCTACCGATGCCGGGAACACCTTGACGATGTCCGCACCGGCCTCCCAGGCGGTCAGTATCTCAGTGGGGGTGAAGGTGCCGGGGATGACAATCTTGCTGTAGCGACGGCAGACCTTGATGACCTCGAGGTTAAGGGTGGGGCTGACGATGAACTCGGCGCCAGCCAGGATACAGGCGCGGGCCGTTTCCGGATCGAGCACGGTACCGGCGCCAACCAGTACCTCCTCCTTTACCGCGCTTCTGAATTCCCTGATGGCATCGATGGCACCGGGGACGGTCATGGTCACCTCAATCGGTTTAACACCGCCTTTGGCAATGGCCTGGCATACGTCCACCGCTTCCTGGGCGCTGCTGACCCTGACAATGGCCACCACGCCACAGTCTATGATGGTCTGTAAATTCTTCTCCTTATCACTCATAGCTGCCCTCCATCATTGATTATCCTGACAGTCAAATCGCAGCAATATCTTGGACTATTAGCGGCGCTTTGTCAATCGTTCCAGTTTGCCGAGCATCGCCTGCCAGTGCGTGCCGCGCCAGTAGATTCTATGGCAAACGGGGCACTCCATGTACTGCTGCTGTGTCTTGAAAACGTAGGACGGCACGCGGTCTTTGATTTCTTCTTTGCTCCTCTCCTCCAGTGGATTATTGCACTCAAGGCAGATGGTGAACGGCCTGGACTGGAAATCAAGGTGTAACGTTTCAATTACCTGGAGTACCTGCGGCTCCACTTTGTCGCTGTCAATCAGGATGGCTTTGAGTCGGCCGCTGGTGATAACGCCCCGTTTCATTACCTGGGTATCCCGGGTCAGTATCACCCGGTCTTCCTTCAACGCTCTGTCAATCATATAGGCGTCATCGTCGCCCTCGAAGAAAACGGCATCATAGCCCAGCATTCTCAGCCATTTGGCCAGCTTGCCCACATTGCTGTCCACGATGAATTTTGTACTGTCTGACACCGCGGCTTTCCTTGCCCCACCTCTATTATAGCTGAACCACCAGTCCTTCATAAGCGAGCCTTATCGACGTGCCAAGCTCATCGGATAATTGCTCGACCTCCGCTTCTATTTCCTTTTCCTGTCGCGGGTTCATATGGACCAGGAAGACCTGCGGGAGATAACCTTTCGATTTCTGGAAAACGAGCAGTTCCTCCTTCAGCAGATTTGGAGTGAGGTGCAGCATGCGGCGGCCAAACTCTTCATAACAGTTAGGCGCGGTAACCTCGGTGATGAGCAATTGTGGTGATACGTCAGGCCACGCCTCGGCCAGCCCCGGCCCGGTGTCCCCGGTATAGAATAGCGTTTTGCCATCTGGAGACGTAACTTGATAACCTACGGTGGGTGCCGAATGAGTTACCGGAACGGGTAGAATTTCATAGCCAGAAATCTTGAATGTTTTGTTTGGCTCAACGACCGTGAATTTGATTCTAGGGTTTTCCGGTGGCCTTTCCAAGAAGCTGGCATAGATGGTGCCATTGAGCCAGTGTGATGCCAGGGCATCCCTGACTGCCTGCGTGGCATAAACCGGGACGCTGGTCTCGTAGAAGAGCGCGTTCATGCCCAGCGCCGGCACATCTCTCATGTGGTCGTAGTGATGGTGGGTAAGCAGAATCGCCTCGAGATTTAGTTGGGCTTCAATCGACAGGCTGGAGGTGAGCCCGCCGGCATCGAGCGCCAGGGCATCATCAATCAATATGCTGACCAGCCTGGTGGTGGCCGATTCGCAGTTGTGCGCGCCCAGAAACTGAATTTTCAACTTATCTATTTCTCCTGTCTAGTTGGCAATGCGGAAAGGGTTGAACTTAGTATCGTAATCATAGGTATCAGTGGCCTCTCTCCTCTTCATCCAGTTGACCATGACGTAGGTGAGGGGGGTGGCCAGGGCTTCAATGAGCGTCTTGGCCAGCCAGTGATAGAGAATCATGATGGGTACAAAGGACGGCGTGCCGATGAAGGCCACGGTGACGAAAATCGCTGTGTCCAGCCCCTGCCCAATGATGGTGGAGCCGATGGTGCGACTCCACAGCCAGCGACCCCGCGTCATAATCTTCATTTTGGACAGAATGAAGGAGTTGGCGAACTCGCCGACCAGGTAGCCCAGAAATGAGGCGGCCAGCAACCTCGGCGTATAGCCCAGAATGCGCTGGTAGGCCTCCTGCCCTTCCCAGAAAGGCGCGGCGGGTAGTACCTGCCCCACCCAGACAAAGAAGACGAAGATAAGGTTGCAGAGAAAGCCGAGCCATATAACCCGGCGTGCCAGACGGTAGCCGTAGACCTCCGTGAGGGCGTCCCCGAAGATGTAGCTCAAAGGGAAGATGAAAATGGCCGCTGGCAGGAGGAATGGGCCAAGGCTGATGACCTTGACGGCGGTGACATTGGCGGTAATGAGACAGGTGATGAAGAGGGCGATGAATATCACCAGTCGGTGCGAGACACTCATATCATATCCAGCGGTTTCGGCGGAAGAAGTAGAGCATGCCGCCGATGATGGCGAGGCAGATGAAAAAGACAAAGAGTGCCGAGTATGCGGAATTGCCAAAAGGCCCCAGAGGGATGTTCATGCCGAAGATGCTCGCCACCACGGTAATCGGCAGCAGGATGGTGGCGATGACGGTCAGCATGCGTATGACCTCGTTGGTGCGGTTGGTGGCCAGCGAATCGTGCGTATCATTGAGGCCCTCAATGATTTCCTTGTATTCATCCAGGCCGTCCCATATCTTATCGACGTGGTCAACCGTGTCGCCGAAGTAGACGGCCAGGTCCATCTTGGTGAACCGCCGTATCTTCGGTTCCAGTGTAGCGATGACCGCCCTCATCGGCCAGATGATGCGGCGGAAGGAGATAACATCGCGCCTCAGGACGGAAATATCCTCGATGGCCCGCGGTATTCGTTTGCTGGCGAAGACATTGTCTTCGGTTTCTTCAATATTAGCGCTTATCCGATTTAGAATCGGAATACAGTAGTCAATGAGCCGGTCAATGATACGATAGAGCAGGTACCCCGACCCCTGGCTGAAGTTTTCCTGTCGTGCCTCCTCCTCAAGCTGGCACTCCCGGAACAGTTTCACCAGTGGCTTGAGGTCGCCTTTATGCAGCGTAATCAGGTAATTGGCACCGATAAACACGGAGACCTGGCTGGGCGTGGTCAGTCTGGCATCTTTGTTGAATACCGGGAAGTGCAGCACCAGAAACAGGTAATCCCGGTACTCATCTATTTTGGGCCGCTGGATGCGGCTGAGGCAGTCATCAAGGTCGAGGGGGTGGAAGGGGAAATTCTGCGCCAGGTATTCGGTATCCCGCTCGGTGGGCTTTTCAATATCGAACCAGGTCAGACCATTCCATTCGACCGATTCAATATTTAATCCTTTGCCTTTTTCTTTGACCTCGACCTCTCGAATTGCCATAGCGATATCCTCTCCTGGATTTTCAGGAGTATGTTATAGACACGATTTATTCTACCATAATATATTAGAAGGTGAACAGATTGGCGCCGCCGCTTACTTCAATGGTCTCTCCGGTAATGAAGCTCGATTCTTCCGAAGCCAGGAAAGCGAGGACGTTGCTCACCTCCTGCGGGTCACCCATCCGGCGCATCGCCATGCGCTTGATGATGCGCTCCTGAAACTCCGGAGTAACCTCATGAAAGCCACCGGCGTCGAAGACGCCCAGTACCAGCGCGTTGCAGGTAACACCCTTTCTGGCGCCCTCCAGTGCCGCCGTCCTCATAAGGCCGATGAGACCCGCCTTGGTGGCGGCATAGCTGCACTGTCCCATACCCCCCTGGGTGCCGGAGATAGAAGAAATATTGATAATGCGACCCCAGCCGCGCTCCACCATGCCCGGCATGCAGCATTTGATGGTGTTGAAAGCGCCGGTCAGGTTGACCGACAGGTCGCGGTCCCAGTCTTTCTTCTCGGTATTGATAATGGTAGCCGCGCGCACGATACCGGAAGCAGCGTTGTTGACCAGGATTTCGACAGGACCGAGTGCTTCTTCTATCTGCTTTACCCCCCGCTGCACATCATCCAGTTCCGACACGTCCATCTTGATGGCAGTGGCGTTTCTGCCCAGATTTTGAATTTGTTCGGCTACAGCCTCGGCCTTACCCATGTGAGTGTACCCGGCAACGGCCACGTGGCAGCCGACTTTGGCCAGGGTCAAACAGTGCACGCTGCCCAGTCCACCAGAGCCGCCGGTAACCAGAGCCACTTTTCCGTCAATGGTCATATGTCTTTTTCTCCTTGTCTCGACACGCTCGTCGGAAGTTCTACTTGTAATCGTAAAAACCCTTGCCTGTTTTACGCCCGAGCCACCCTGCGGTAACCATCTTCTCCAGCAGGACTGGGGGAGCAAACTGAGGGTCCTTGAATTTATCGTACATGGCGCTGGCGATATAGTAAAACGTGTCCAGGCCTACCAGGTCTGCCACGGCCAGCGGGCCTATGGGGTGATTTAAACCAAGCATCATGCCATTGTCGATGTCTTCTTTGCTGGCCACCCCTGCTTCCAGCATCCGGATGGCGTTCATTACCTGGGGAACCATCAGGCGGTTGACGATAAAGCCGGGTGAGTCCGGAGCGGTGATAACGGTCTTCCCCAGCGACCGCCCGAAATTCCGGATGATTTCCAGAGTCTCCTCACTGGTGGCAACTGTCCTGCCTACCTCCAGCAGTTTCATTAAAGGCGGTGGATTGAAAAAGTGCATTCCAAGCACTTTGTCCGGCCTGCTGGTGGTCATGGCCATTTCAATGATGGAAAGGCACGATGTGTTGGTGGCCAGGATGGCGTGTTTGGGGCAGACCGAGTCCAGTTCGGCGAATATCTTCTTTTTCAATTCCAGGTTTTCAATCGCTGCCTCGATGACGAGGTCGCAGCTGCTTAAGTCCTTCATACTGGTGGTGCCTTTGATACGGGAGACGGTAGCCTCTTTATCCTGCGGTGTGATTCTCTCCTTCTCCACCGCTTTGGCCAGTGACGAATTGATTGCGGCCAGCCCCTTGTTTAACAGCTCCTCATTTATCTCAGAGACAGTCACCTGGTAGCCGGACTGGGCGCTTACCTGTGCAATACCACCACCCATCTGCCCGCAGCCGACGACACCAACTTGCTTGATTTCCATAGCGCTCCGTCCCTCCAGTTTTATTTGGCTTTGAAGTCAGGCTTTCTCTTTTCCACGAAGGCGGTCGTCCCTTCGGTGAAATCTTCCGTGCTCATCACGCAGGCTTCCAGCGCGTTTTCCAGTCGCAGGCCGTCTTCAAGCGTGAGGCTGCTGCCTCTGATCATCGCCTCCTTGGCCGCCCGGACCGCCAGAGGTCCGGCTTGGCAGATTGTCTCCGCCCATTCCCGTGCCGTGGGCATCACCGTCTCCGGCGGAACAACCGTGTTGACCAGACCGATGCGGTATGCTTCCTGAGCGTCAATCTGTTTGCCCATAAGCAGAAGTTCGGCGGCCTTACATGGAGGAATCATTCTGGGAAGTCGTTGAGTAGCTCCCCAGCCCGGTATGAGCCCCAGGTTCACTTCGGGCGAGCCAAAACGTGCTTTTTCCGATGCGATGCGTAAATCGCAGGCCAGTGCAATTTCCAGGCCGCCACCCAGTGCCATGCCATTAATGGCAGCGATAAGCGGCTTCCAGAGGTCAAGCCCGCGCATGGGTGTATCCGGCAGCGCCCCTAGGCGCTGTTGTAGGCTTTCCTTCATGAAGGGCAGCATATCTTTGATATCGGCGCCGGCGCAGAACGCGCGGTCCCCGGCACCGGTGATTATGCCCACCCACAGTCCATCGTCATCCCGGAAATCGACCATTGCCTCGTGCAGTTCTCTGAACGCCTGCACATTGATCGAGTTCAAAGCATCGGGGCGGTTGATGGTGAAGATAGCAATTTTGCCTTCTTTCTGATAGTCGATAGCCACCTCAAACCTCCTTGCCTTTATTTGCGGGTAACTTTTGATGCGCAGGTTTATGGTGAGCTGATTGCTGAATCAAAACATTACCTCCCTTCAGGCGAGTGCTTCTCAATATGGAGGCTGTTTTACCTCAAGGGGTTTTTACTTCGTGCCGATTTTAACAGAAGCGGGATGTAGCGTCAAGACTGCATCCATCAACAGTTGTTGCAGTTATTCCTGAGGTTATGCTATAATCACCGCCAGAAAAGAATATAGGTTTTCTTTCTCCGAGCCTGTTCTCCTAAGGGCGTTAGCCTAGGGAGACCGGCCGATAGGGTATCACTGGAAACGGCGGTGCCTCCCGTATTTGGAAAGGAGAGATTATTTTGTTTCTGGAATTATTTTATAGCTTCATCACTCACCCTAAGTTCCCAATTTATCTTTTACTTTCCAGCCTTTTTATCTTATCCGTGCGCCGCCTTAACCTAAGAAACATGCGTGGCAGAATCATTCAGGAGGTGCACAGTTTTGCAGTTAAATTATAAAACGCAGTTTAAAGTAATAAGTATTACTGTTATGCTGTTGATAGTCGCCATCTCAGCAATGGGAGGCGTTGGCTGCGCCAGGTCCAGCGAGGCGGCGCCGCTGCCACCCAAGCAAAGGATAAGGGTGGCGACCACTACCAGTCTCTATGATACCGGCCTCTGGGGATACCTGGAGCCGATGTTCGAGGCGCAGCACGGCGTGGAACTGGACGTCATGTACGCCGGCACCGGCAAGGCGCTGGAGTACGGCCGGAGAGGTGATGTGGACATAGTAGCCGTCCATTCCAGAGCACGTGAAGAGGAATTCATCGCCGAAGGTTACGGGGTGGAGAGGGTGCCCTTTGCCTATAATTATTTCCTCGTTGTAGGGCCGTCCGACGACCCGGCCGGCATCAAGGGTATGAATCCTGAGGAAGCCTTCAAGAAGCTTATGGAGACCGGGAGCGGCAACTTTGTATCACGGGGGGATGATTCCGGCACCCATGCCAAGGAAAAGAGCATCTGGGAAAAAACCGGGTATGAATATGAGGCGGTTCAGCAGGCGGGTGCCTGGTACATCGAGGCGGGGACCGGGATGGGGCCAACGTTGATGATGGCCAGCGAGAAGCAGGCCTATACCCTGACCGATATCGGTACCTATCTGGCCTACAAGGGGAAACTGGACCTTGTGCCCATCGTGGACAAAGGTGACATCCTGCTCAATGTCTATTCCGCGATAGCCGTCAATCCGGAGAAGGTAAAGGGCGTGAAAATCGACATGGCCAATAACCTGGTCGGTTTTCTTACTTCCCCTGAAATACAGGAGCTAATCGGCGAGTACGGCGTTGAGGAGTACGGCATGCAGCTCTTTATTCCCTGCGCCGGCGCCGAACCCACAAATTAAAAATTGCTGTGGAGGGATAAAATGCCACTCATCGCTACGGTAGTAAAATGCAAAAAGTGCGGTTACGAAATCAGGTCGGACTGGAAATTCTGCCCCAGTTGCGGCGATAAAATCATCTGCACAGGCAAATATAAAGCCTGTGCCCAGAAGTAAAATTTGGTCTGATGGTTGAACTGTGGCATGGCCTGATAAAGGCCGTAGAACTGATCGTCACGCTTGATCCGGAGGTGATGGAGATAGCCGGGAGGTCGCTGGGAATCTCGGTGACCTCTGCTCTGCTCGCATCGGCCATCTGCGTGCCTCTGGCGAGCCTCATTCATTTCCACCAGTTCCGTGGTAAAAGGTTCCTGATAAGCCTGACTCAGACGTTCTTCAGCGTACCCACGGTGGCGGTGGGACTCTTTGTCTTCGTTATGTTTTCCCGGGCGGGGCCGCTGGGTGGACTTGGCCTGATGTTCACACCAACGGTCATGGTGCTGGGGCAGATGCTCCTCATCACGCCGATATTGCTCGGCCTGACCGTTTCCGCGCTCAGCGGTGTGGACCGGAGCATAATCGATACGGCACGGTCGCTGGGCGCCAGCGGTTTTCAGACGGCGATTGCGGTAACGAGAGAGGCCAGGTTCGCCGTTATGGCGGCTATCATCATGGGCTTCGGCCGGGCTATCTCCGAGGTGGGCATAGCCCTCATGGTGGGGGGCAATATCCGTGGTTTCACGCGGGTAATCACCACGGCTATCTCCCTGGAAACATCCAAAGGTGACCTGGAACTGTCGATTGCGCTGGGCATTATCCTGATTTCGATTGCCCTTATCATCAACGTCATCCTGAATCGAGTGCAGCAGAGATAACCATGGCTTTGATTGAGATAATAAATCTAAGTCAGCGATACGGCGAGCAGGATATCTTGAAGAATATCAATCTCAGTATCGAACAGGGGGAGGTTTTTGCCCTGATTGGACCTACCGGCGCCGGTAAAACGACGCTTTTACGCCTGATAGACCTGATAGATGAACCAACGTCCGGTAAAATAAACTTCGACGGTGTTAATACCGCTGCACCGGCCGCGGTGCGACTCGGCATGCGCCGACGGATGGCGTTTGTCCTCCAGAAGCCGGTGGTCTTCAACCTGAGTGTTTACGATAACATCGCCTATGCACTGAGGTGGCGGGGAGTCAAGGGAAGCAAGCTCAAAGAAAAGGTAAATCGGATTATTGATGTCGTTGGCCTTTCTGATTACCGTAACCGGAATGCTCGTAATCTTTCCGGTGGAGAGGTGCAGCGCGTGGCCATCGCCAGAGCGATTG
This sequence comes from Chloroflexota bacterium, assembly GCA_018829775.1. Classification (NCBI taxonomy): domain Bacteria; kingdom Bacillati; phylum Chloroflexota; species Chloroflexota bacterium. Next base: position 24,788 of record JAHJTL010000075.1, read on the forward strand.
CCATTGAACCGGAGGTTCTGTTGATGGATGAGCCAACGGCCAATCTCGACCCGCTTTCCGCAGCTCGAATCGAGGAACTTATCAGCAGCATTATCCGGCGGTTTGCCACCACCATCATCATGGCGACGCACGACCTGTCTCAGGGGCAGCGCCTTGCCGACCGGATAGGAGTGCTGATGAATGGGGAGCTCCTGCAAATTGGAAGCTCAAAGGACGTTTTCACCTCGCCGCGCAATAAGGAGGTGGCCGAGTTTGTCGGTGTGGAAAACATCATCGATGGCGTAATCGCGTCCAGCGAAGACAGGGTTGTCACCATCGAAAGCGGGGGAAAGTCCATCGAAGCGATTTCCGACCATTCGATTGGCGAAGGCGTGTGTGCCTGTATCCGGCCGGAGGATATCACGCTGGCTCTTTCCAGAATTTCCAGCAGTGCCCGGAACTCATTTGAAGGGGAGATTACTTGGCTGGTGAATATGGGGCCGCTGACCCGTGTTGAGCTCCAATGCGGATTTCCTCTGGTGGCAATGGTGACCAAAAGGTCGGCCGAGGAGATGGGCTTAACCAAGGGGAAAAAGGTTTACGCTGCCTTCAAAGCCACCGGTGTCCACGTTATCAGGAGAAATTGACATTTAAATTATATTGATGCTATATTCTACTCTGTTGGCAGCGTAGCTCAGAGGAAGAGCAGGGGACTCATAAGCCCTTGGTCGGCGGTTCGAATCCACCCGCTGCCAGTTAGTTTATTCTATTCAAATTCGTTCTTGGATAATGCCGTAAGTATTGTTGTGATTTCAGCTCATTATAATGCATGTGATGCCAGTAACATATACCCGTATCTCTGTTGATTCTCCACTCTCATGTTTCGCGATTGCATTTCACAGGCCGCAGGATTATTATTCATTATAAGACGATATTCCGGATAGGAGGGGAAAATATGATTGAGCGTGTTCATGAACATATCATTACCGAACTACAGCAAAATGCTCGTACCGACACCATCTTTATACTCGCCGCGATTCTCCTGAACCTTTTGGCTCTGGGCGTAAACTCAGCCGTGGCGCAAGGTTCAGACAAAGATGCTACTGCCTGGATTGTGTTCTTTACCTTTTTCTGCCTTGTCATCGCGGTCAATTTTGTTGTAGAGGTAGGACTATTAAAAGGAAAACAAACCAGAATCAAATTGATAAACGGACTGCTGAAGATGTACAAAGACCAGGGGGTCGAAGGATACTATGATGAGTCTCTGTTAAGTAATTACGCACTGAGATACAACCTCTTTCTTTTCGTGGTGGTATTCACGGGACTGATAGCACTCATCGTACCGCTGGTACTGATTATAGGAATTTAGACGAAACAAATAAACATGACACTGGTTCGAATCCACCCGCTGCCATGTCTATTTAACCTCAGTTCCTATTTGTGTGCGGGATGAACCGGTTCTTTTCTCGCTCCATCAATGAAGTGGAATAATGCCAGAATAGGATGTCTATAAGTCATACGGGGGCCTGAATGCCTCATTACGACTCTAACCTTTTCTCTCATAGCCGGCTTATAACAGTGTACGGGACACTTAACGCATGTCGTTTTACCCTCTTGGAACGGGCACTTATTAAGACGCTCCAGTGCATAGTCTAAAAGCTCTCCACATTCGGAGCACAGCTTGCTACCCCGGTGATGACTACGACAGTACATATCAATCATCACCTTGATGGTTTTGCCTTCTCTGGACATTCTACGTTGCATATCAGTCGTGCTGGTGATTAAGGTGAGGGATATTACTTCCGCAATCTGGTTAGTTCAAAGACTACCGGATTCTCGGCATCCGGGCAAGCGATTGTGGCAACGTCAGGGTTATTTTCCCAGGGGAAAGACCCGCCAAACTTCAATACTCGAATATTAGAAAAGAGAGAATCAAAGGCAGAAAGACAGATACCCTCAGGGGTCTTGTCGCCGATAACCCACTCATCGCCTACTTTATGGCCACTGCCACAGAGACCTTGTTGAGATATTACCTTTACCAAGACATCGTAACCTTCGGTCATCCAGGCCTCCTTTTGCTCTTGATGCTGCCAGTTGTGTTAACTAACTGCATAACCACTGGCTAGCCTATTAAATTCATTACCCAGTGTTTGATAAGGTTAATGCAGAAATCAGCATAATCGATGCTTTTCTGATAAATGGAGTAAACCTGAAAGCCCCCGTCTGTGAATATTGTAGTAAGTATTATGGCGATTGCAGCCCAGGCAAATGCCTGGGACATCGTTATCCTTGATTTAAGAGAAAGAAATTTCATGGTTCTGAACCATTATATCAGTATTACTACTACTCCTCATCAGGCAGCCTTTCCGGAACTGGGAGTTCCTGAACCGGCAGTTTCAACTCCTTCTTCATATCAGCAGCATTGCGCGGCGCATAGCCACGCCAGTGATTGTTGAAGAAGGCAAAGGTGAGCCTGGCCTGCTCAAAGGCAGGCCTCATTTTATCTGCCAGCTCCTTTATCTCTTCCGGAGAATACAGGTATTTATAACGCGTCTCGCTATCACCGGTCCACCAGGCTTCCTTGTTGCGACCATGAAAGCGGAAATAGGCCATGTCAGCCGTCGGTGGAATATCGGCGGCGATGGAGGACGGGAACTTCGGCTCGTCAATCTGCACCCAGGCGACATTATGTTCCCTGAGCAGTTCAGCGGTGTGCGCATCATCGCTCCAGCTTCGGTGTCGTAGCTCAACGGCAAGCCGGTACTGCCCGAACGTCCGTATCACGGCCGAGAGCATCTGCTGGCCGTAACGGCCATTCTTGAAGCTCGGTGGGAACTGGGCCAGCAGCGCCCCGAGTTTCCCCGCTTTATAGAGCGGCTCCAGACTGTGGTTGAACAGGTCGACGTCACTCTGCGATATCACCGCTGCCTCGCCGGTGGCTGCCTCGTACATTTTGGGATGGGTGAATTTCTGCCATAATTTCACCGCGAAGAGGAAATCCCGCGGCGTACGGCGTACCCAGTTATAAACGTAGCCCGGATTCGGCGGGCGGTAGAAAGAGCTGTTTATCTCCACTGTGTTGAAGAACTGGCTGTAATATTCAAGTTCATTGGTGGTGCCGGCAGGGTAGAAGTAGCCAGCCCAGGTGCCGGCGCCTCTGGGATAAGACCAGCCCGACGTGCCGATATAGATAGCGCCTTTTTCAGCCATACTGGTAAAAACCTCTTTTCATTCAGGACGACGGGATACGACCAGAAGCATCGGTGATTGCAGGATGTTGGCTTCTGCGGATAGAGATGCAACTTTTACTTGGTGAAATCCAGTGGCAAATCCGGGGTAAGTAGCTTTAAACTGCCAGCCGGTGTTGTTGAAAAGCGTGATAAGCTCAGGCAGGCTCCAGATACGGTGGTCAAGCTCGATTATCTTCTCCAGTTCAAAAGTCAGCTCTCCGGTTTGTTTTAGATAGAGCCAGGTATTGTGATTCCGCGATTTCTCGGTATCAAATCTTCTTTCCTCGAGAACAATCCAGTCGTTATTTCGTGAAAACCCCTTTTCCTCATAGTTCTGGAGGAACCAGTCCTTGTTCACAATATCCAGGGCGAAGAAGCCGCCAGGCTTCACCAGTTTGAGGCAGTCGCGCAGTATGTTCTCGTTGGTTTTGTCATCATAGAAGCCGAATGAAGTCCAGAGGCAGATAATGCCATCAAACGGCGGCTCATCGGGGAGGCTGGAAGCAATCTGACGCATGTCCGCCACCTTGAATTTCGCCCGGTCGGACAGCTTCTCCTCCTGGGCTTTACTGGCTGCGATTTGGATATAGTGGGACGAGATATCGGTGCCCAGAACCTGGATGCCACGCTGCGCCAGCGCCATGGAGTGACGTCCGATGCCGCAGTTCAGGTCGAGGACGCGTTCCGGCTGGAATCCCTGTTCTTTCAGGTAGTGGAGAAGGGCATCGGTTTCCTTCGGCGCCTGCGCGAGGCGCTCCTCGAAGGCGCCGACAAACAGCTCGGGATGCTCTTCAAAGAGCTCTTCCGTCCAGTGTGTCATCGCGGAAAACCTGTCGGCTTTGAATGGTATCTAGCGCGGCGGTATCAGAGATGTCGCCATTTGGAGAGCATCAGTTTCTCATCGTTGAGAAAAAATTTGCCTTCTTCGGTAATATCAACCACATCGGCCCTGATGAGGAATTGCAGGGCATTCTGGCTGTAATCACGTCGGGTGAACATCCTCCGGAATATGGACTTCGGTTTCAGCTCCAGCTCTTCGACGGTCATGGCATTATTTGCGCCGACGGCGTTCTTCTGTCGGAACGTCCTGATTACTCTGGGGACAGAGCGCATTATCAGCCAGTAGGGCAGGAAGAGGACCGATAAAATGAACAGTATAACAATGATTATAATGAACAGTATGCCTTGCGTATCCATAATCAAATCACCTCAATCCAGTGCTTACCTGTATAGAGCCAGAGAGCAAACCTCTTATATTGTACTACATCCGCTTTGTTTTTTATTACTTTTGCCAGTTGCTCACCAGCGGGATGAGGAAGGCAACACAACCGGCGAAAAAGACGATGCTGCCACCGAGACCAAGCAGGTTGTTGTCGGTAAGACTCTGCGCGATGAAGAATACGGCGCAGACGATAAACAGAAGCCAGCCGGCAAGGTGATAACGCTTCTCCGTTTTACTGATAGCAGCTACCTCCTGTCATGTAAATGCTGCGTTCGCCGTATCATTATAACATAATTGATTTTTTATCTGGTTGCCGTCTCTTGCTATTTCAGGTAGCCAATCCTGAACGGTTGGGGTGCGGCGAGCTCGGGTCGTCCGCAGAGCGGCGGGGTAATGTTGCGGCAGGTAACGTGGCAGTTGGCCGTGCACCCATCGATGGCCTGGAATCGGCCGTCTACCTGCTTGCGGGCGAAAGGCAATATGAAACGCTCGCAGTGAGGCAGGCCAAACGAGTCGGACTCAGCGGCACTGAGTTCCTGGCAGGTGGCGTAAGTCATCCCGGTTTCTTCTACCAGCGCTCGGAGTCGGTTGTGCAGTGCCAGACGAATATCCCTCCGCAGCAGGTATCCCTGGCTGGTACCGCCGCGCTCATAGCAGTATTCCCGTTCAAAGCATCGGGCTGCTTCAGGTGATTGGCGATGAACCACGTCCCGGATACGCTGCCACAGGCTTATGCCATCCGGGCTGGCTGACTTTTTGGACAGCCGGCCGGTGCTGCAGACGATGTGCTTGGCTCCGGTTCCGGCAAAGGTGCCAACAAGCTCTTCAATTTTCTGGAACCAGGCGTTGCCGTACAGTGCCTGGAAAAGGTGGATGAAGATGGGGTCGAAGCGAATAAGGGTATCGATGCCAAGAGCGGAAAGCTGGCGCACCGATGCCAGTCGCTGTTCCAGCGGAGGAGCCGCCGGCGAAAGCAGGTGCAGGATGTCGGCGGTGCCTTCAACGGTGATGGCGATGAATTTTGGCCGGTAGCTGATAAAGCCGGGCAGGTCCAGGAGAAAGCCCGGGTCACCCTTGGTGGTGATGGCAAAGCCGACGCCATAGTCCATCAACAACTGTATTAATCTCTTCACCTCGGCCCTGAGCTCCGGGATGGGCTGGCAGGGGTCGGAAACGTTGGAGATGGAGATGGGCGGGCAGAGGTTTATACGCTTTAAGTCTCTGGCCACGAGTTCCGGCAGGTTGCGATAAATGAGCGTTTCGGCTGCGTAGTTCGAGTAGATGGCCTCACGGGCATAGCAGTACAGGCAGTGGTGCACGCAGTGGGCCGGGCCGGGTGGGGTAACGTTGATAATCCAGAAGTGTGGGCACTTCCGGGCGGGGGTGCAATACGGGTAGTCGTGCAGCGTGGAGCCTTTTTTGTCGATGAGCTTTATCCCTGGCATTATTCAAATTATACACCAGTCAGGGCCTGGCTTCCTCAGGGATGTAGGCGAAGCTACCTTCTATATTGGCCAGAAGCTGGTCGGCGAGGACGGCCAGGATGGCCGCCGGCACGGCGCCTTCGATGATGTAGGCGAGGTTGTCCTGCACCAGTCCGGCAATTATCGGCGAGCCGAGCCCACCGGCCCCGATTGCCGCTCCAATCATGGCCGTGCCGATATTGATGATAACGCTGATACGCACGCCGGCCAGAATGACCCGTGCCGCCAGCGGAATCTCGATGCGAAAGAGCGCCCGCAGCCGGCTCATCCCCATACCATAGGCGGCATCGAGCACGTCAGGGGGCACGGAGCGCAGGCCGGCAATGGTGTTACGCACCACGGGAAGTAGACCGTAGAGAAACAATGCAACCACCGTCGGCAGCAGGCCAAAGCCGAGCATGGGTACGGCCAGGGCCAGAACCGCCACCGGGGGAAACGTCTGGCCGAATGAGGTGAGGTCGGTGATGATGGGCAGGAAATCGCGACCGCTGGGACGGGTTACCCATATGCCGAGCGGTACGCCGATGAGTATGGTCAGGCTGCTGGAGATGCCGACCAGCCCTAGGTGTTCCACGACCAGAGTTAGCAGTCCAGCGCGGGGGTGAAGTACCTGCGATTCCTGCGGGAACAGGTGCCTGAGGGATGCTTCCCATATCCCCATGTTGGCGATGAGGGCAACGAAGGCCGCGCTCGATATCGCCAGGATAATCCAGCGCCATGTCTGTCGGTTGCGCATGGGTTATTCCTCCGCCTCGGCGGTTGCCGCCTCGACATCGCTCATGGTTAACTCGCCAATGAGGTGCATATTATCATCGACCACGGGAATGCTCTTAAATCCCTGTCCCAGCATGCGGGAGAGGGCCTCACGTAACGTGGCGCTGCTCAGGAGGGAGATATCTTTAGTATCCTGGATAACAACGGCTTGCTTTACCGAAGTGACTTCCGACAGGCTGGCCCGGTCTATCCAGCCGATTAATCGACCATTTTTATCAACCACCCAGGCCGACCTTCCGCTACCGATAACGGTCTCCGCTTCTTTGGTGGAAGCGCTTAGCGCCACCGAAGCCGCCGGCCTGATGAAGCGTTCCACGCTGATGCGGGAGAGCCGTTTGAGAGCACGGTCCGTGCCGACGAAGTCGTGGACAAACTTGTTGGCTGGCTTAGAAAGTATCGTCTCCGGCGTGTCGTACTGTACCAGCTTTCCCGCCGCCATGATGGCGATACGGTCGGCCAGTCTGATAGCTTCATCGAGGTCGTGGGTGACCAGGATGACCGTTTTTTTCAGCTCCTGCTGGATGGCCACGAACTGGGCCTGCAGTCTTTCCCGGGTCAGCGGGTCGACGGCGCCGAAAGGCTCATCCATGAGCAGTATCGGCGGGTCGGCGGCCAGGGCACGGGCCACGCCAATCCGCTGTGCTTCGCCGCCGGAAAGCTGATTTGGATATTTGCCAGCATACTCGGCAGGTGAGAGCCCGACGAGCGTCAGCAGCTCTTCGACCCGATTGGCAATGCGTGGCTTATTCCAGTGCAGCAGCTCCGGCACGGTGGCGATATTGGCGGCCACGGTGAGGTGGGGAAAGAGCCCCACGCTCTGGATGGCATAGCCGATGGACCGACGCAGTTGCTCCGGTTTAACCTGACCGGCGTCCTTTCCATTGACCAGAATGCGACCGGCGGTCGGCTCGATGAGGCGGTTTATCATCCGCAGGGTGGTCGTCTTGCCGCAGCCCGACGGACCGATAAGGACACATACCTCACCCTCGTTCACCTCAAGGGAGAGGCCGTTGACGGCGACTGTCTCACCGTATTTTTTGGTAACTTGCTCCAGTTTTATCATGATGCTCCCGCTGCCAGTCCTTTCGGGGTGCTGACCCGGACCACCGTCCGCATCACCGCATCCACGACCAGCGCGAGGACGATTATGGGGATGGCGCCGAGTATGATGAGGTCGGGAGCGGCCTGCCCCAGCCCCTGAAAGACGAACCAGCCCAGCCCCCCCGCGCCGATGAGCGCCGCCACCGCGGTCAATCCCACCGCCTGCACCGAGGCGGTTCTGACCCCTTCCAGTACAAGCGGGGCAGCGAGGGGAACTTCAAGTCGACGGAAGACCTGGGGTCGGCTCATCCCCATGCCCAGACCGGCATCGATTACCGCCGGGTCAAGCTGGCGCAGGCCAACAAAGGTGTTCCTGACGATGGGCAGCAGCGAATAGATAATAAGGGCAATGAGCGCCGGTGCCACACCCACGCCTCGAATGCCGAATTCACGCAGCGCGGGGAAAGCAAAAGACAGGGCGGAAAGCGGCGCGATGAGCAGGCCGAAAAGGGCGAGGCTGGGTATGGTCTGGGTGATGTTGGCGAAGTAGATAATCGGTTTCTCGGCACGGCGACTCCGCGCCGCCCAGATGCCCAGCGGGATGCCGATGAGCGTGCCCGCCGTTACGCTGCCACCGAAGAGCAGAATATGTTTGACCACCTCCTGCTGGAACCGTGACTCGCGACCGAGAAACTCCTGAACCACGGATATGTTGTTCAGCCATCCGGTAAGCAAAAGAGTTACCACAGCGGCCAGTCCGGCCCAGGAGATAACATTCTGCCAGACTCTATCGTTCTGCAGGTTCTGGCGGGCGGCAAATATCAGAACATAGACGGCGGCCATGGTAATCCAGACACCGGTGCTCAGTGAAACGCGGGCAAACGCCGTACTGGTTGCGGTAAGCCTGGTTGCTTCCAGCCCGGCGAAGATGAAGGTCAGGATAAGGATCACATTGGCGGTAATGCCGGCGGTGATAGAGCGCCACTTATTTCTTTCCGTAAGGCTGAGAGCCAGACAGACAAGCCATAGTATAATAATGACCGCCACCACACTCCAGCCAAAAACCTCCCAGAGCGGCAGGCTCGTTCCGGCGGCAAGTCGGCTGGTCTTGAGCGTCAGCCAGCCAAAGGGAAGTGAAAAGAGGCCGATGATGGACCCGGTAACGGCCACGCTGTTACGGGTGACCCATTGCCGAATCATCATTCTTCATATCCTCAAAGGCGTTATTTCAGGAAACCATTGGCGACGAGGTAGTCGCGGGCCACATCAACGGCGCCCTGTCCCTCAAAGGCGATCTTGGCATTCAGGGCCTGCAGCGTCTCCAGGTCAAGGGTTTGGAATACCGGGTTGAGAATGGACTCAATCTCCGGGTGCTTTTCCAGGACTTCGTCGCGGATAATCGGTGCCGGCTCATAGACGGGCTGGACATTTTGGGGGTCGCTCAGGACAACCAGACCGAGCGCTGCCAGTGAACCATCGGTGCCGTAAGCCATGGCGGCGTTAACGCCATCCGTCCCCTCAGCCGCCGCCTTTTCTGTCTGCGCCGTGTTGCCGCCGGAGAGCGTTAAGAGCTGGTCTTCTTTAAGGGTGAAACCATAGGCCTCCTGGAAGGCGGGGAGGGCAACGGGACTGGTGACAAACTCCTCTGAGCCGACCAGCTTGACGTAACCGCCACGGTTTACATAATCAGCAAAGTCCTCCAGGCTGCGGATGCCTTCCTTCTCAGCAAGTTCCCCCGGTATGGCGATGGCCCAGGTGTTGTTGGCCGGTGCTGATTTGAGCCAGACGATGCCGTACGCCTCGAAGTCGAGCTGCTTCACCCGTTCCCAGCCCTTCTGGGCATCATTCCAGACATCCGATTCCGTCTCATCGAAGAAGAAAGCGCCGTTGCCGGTGTATTCGGGGTAGATGTCAATCTCGCCGCTCTGAATCGCCTTGCGCACCACCTGCGTTGGCCCGGTCCCTGACTTATCGACGACGTCAAACCCGTTATCCTGCATCAGTAAAATAATCATTTGGGACAGCAAGGCACCTTCGGTATCTATCTTTGAACCCACGACAATACCTTTGCCGCCACAGCCGGTTACCACAAGCACCAGCAGCACTATCGCAATACCCGCCAGGAGTAAAACTCTTTTCATCACTCGACCCCCTTAACAAAGGAATTACAATGCACCATTTAATCAGGATAAGCTGTTTTTGTCAATTAACAGCGGTTTAATCTACGATTATTTTTCCCTTCGGTTCGGCAAGGACTTCACCAACCAGAGCCGCTTCCTCAATACCTTCCTGATGCATTCTTTCCAGCAGCTTCCGGGCTTTCTCGGGTGCCACTGATATAAGCAGCCCTCCTGACGTCTGAGGGTCAAAAAGGATATCGGCCATATAATCCGGGACGGACCTCTCCATGGAGACCATACTGGCGCGGAATTCGCGATTGCGGTGCAGCCCACCGGGAGTCAGGTCCTTTTCGGCATACTCTCTGGCTTCAGCGAAGAAAGGCACCGCTGCGGAATGGATTACCATGCCAACGTCGCTGCCCTCAATCATTTCGCAGGCGTGGCCGAGAAATCCGAAACCGGTGACATCAGTGCCGGCATGAACACCTGTCTCCTGCATCAGTTCGGCCGCTTTTCGATTGAGTGTGGTCATACTCTTCACGATTTTGGCTTCCGCACCGGCACTCGCTACACCGCCTTTTATTGCGGTGCTGATAATGCCAGTGCCCAGCGGTTTGGTCAAAATCAGTTTGTCGCCAACCTGGGCACCGGTATTGAAAACCACTTTTGCCGGGTGGATGACGCCGGTAACGGAAAGTCCGTACTTCAGTTCGGCGTCTTCAACGGTATGGCCGCCCACCAAAATGGCACCCGCCTCGTGCACTTTTTCCAGTCCGCCGGCCAGAATCTCTTTCAGGACAGATATGTCCATGGTCTTTATCGGGAAACAGACGATATTCATGGCGGTAAGCGGTCGGCCACCCATGGCGTACACGTCGCTCAGCGCATTGGCCGCAGCCACCTGCCCGAATGAATATGGGTCATCCACGATAGGCGTGAAAAAGTCCAGCGTCTGGATAACCGCCAGGTCGTCGGTCAGCTTGTACACGCCAGCGTCTTCGGCTCTCTCCATGCCCGCGATCAAGTTGGGATGAGAGACTAAAGGAAGATCGGCTAATGCCTTGTTGAGGTCTCCCGGACCTATTTTACAAGCTCAACCCGCGCCATGAACGGTCTCGGTGAGGCGTGGTCGCGTCTCATCACCCATCCATTTCCTCCCTAATCATTACATCAAGTAATATTATAGACGCTGAGCAGCCTCACCTCAACCCGCTGGACAATTTTATTTCTTCTCTTCTTCTACAATTTCACAGCAGCCACACTCGCACTGTCCACCCGTAGCACAGGGCTTACAGCAGTAAAGAACACCCTCTTTTGCGTGGCCCTCGCCGGTAATGGCGCAGCCGCAAGCCGGACAAATTTGCTCTGTCATCTGGGCACCTCCTCTTTTTTATCTATCTATCATACGCCTGTTGCTGACATCCGGTCAGCGACTTTTGTCTCACCCCACATGGCGACTGTTTCCGGGGGTTTTAGCCGGGCCAGCCGAAGAAAATTAAAGCGAGGACCGCGTGCACCATCACGGAAGGCCAGAACACCTTCCAGAGGTGACAGTGCCATTTGTAGAAGCTTTTGTATAGCCGGCGCTGCATCAGGGCAGCGCCTATCTTTGAACCCGGCAGGCAACGGCAGGAGAAGAAAATGAGCAGGCCTGTTAACAGGTTCACAATGCCGAGAAGAAATATAACCCGTGGAGCAATGTCATAGAAAGATTCCATAGCTACCTCCGTTGTACAGGTTAGCGCGGCGGAAGGTCGATTTCACCGTAGCCGCGGTTGGAGTGCTTCAGGCTAAAATCATCGCGAGAACCGAAAGACCAGATTATCTGATTTTTACCGCTGGATAGCTCCTGGTCATACTGGTCCCCAGTGGCCAGTGCCCGTTTGAATTCGATGGTGGTGTAGCCATCCGCTTCCGCACCCCCGTACTCAATGATGTCATCGGTGCCGCCCAGCTCGGTGTCAGGGGGGTGGGGACCGAAATTGCCGGTGCTGTACAGGTCGAGAACGGTGACCTCTCCATCCTCAACGTAGCCGAAGACCATATCGGCGTCCTTCATTTTGCTCCCGGGCTGGACCGCCATGGCCACCCAGCCGCTGGTCTTAGCCCTCATGCCAATATATATATACTGCTGGTCACTGTTCCAGAAAAGTTCGTGAGCCCCATTCGCATGAGACGCCTCACTCAGGTACTCACCGCTGCCGATTACGCCATCAGGTTTCCACTCCTCCGATGGTTCTTGATGTGTGGCTGGGCTTTGTGCTGGTGCTGGCTCGAGTGCCGATTCCCGACAGGATATGCCGAAGATGGACAATGCCAGTAATAACAGCGCAAGGGAGGCCACGTACAGATGCTTCATCAGAGCACGCTTATTCATAAAACTGCCTCATCGTAGCATTGCCATGTATGAGCCATAATGCCAGAAAGCATCAGCTGAGCCTTTTTTCAACGATTTCCCAGTTTATGTTCTTGAAAAAGGCAGCGATGTAGTCGGCACGTTTCAATCCGTAATCGGTCATGAAGGCATGCTCGAAAACGTCCATGACGAGAATGGGCTTGCAGCCGGCGAGGTGACCAACCTCGTGCTCATTTATCCACTGGTTGAAAAGCTGGCCGGTAACATTGTCCTGGTATAGAATCGCCCAGCCGATACCGCGCATTGAGCCGGTGGCCTTGAAATCCTGCTCCCAGGCTTCATAGCTGCCAAACGCCTCCTCCAGCTTCTTGGTCACCGCTTCCGGTATGGTCGTCGGACAGATAAAGTTCTCGAAATAGTATTCATGCAGCCTCATACCGTTGAACTCAAAGCCAAAACGTCGCTTCAGCTCTGCATATTCCGGATTCGTAGCATCCTTCGCCTTGCTGTTCAGCAGTTCCATCAGCTTGTTGGTGTTGTTGACATATCCCTGATACAAAGTGAAATGGTTTTTCAGCAGCGTTTCGCTGAAACCTTCGATGCCTATGAGATAGCTGTAGTCCTTTGCCTGATAGGCCATAGTACATCCCTCCTTATAGTATTTTTAAATCAAGAGCGTGGTGCGCATCCGGGAGAGCGCACCATCAGAACCGGTACGTGTGCCGAGCGAAGCAATCGGTCGGCCACGCTTCCCCAGACCCATCGGCTTACTCCGGAGCGACCATGTGTGGCCACGATAATGAAGTCGATATCATTCTTGCCAGCATATTCGGCCAGCTGCTCCGCTGCCCTTCCGACCAGAACCTCTTTTTGGATGGCGACCTTTCCGTAGTCAAGTCCGCTCACCAGCTGTTCAAGATAGCTCTCCGCAACCGCTTTGCTTTTGACATCCACCTGTTTCATTTCCTCTTCGGTGAGCCAGCCCGTTTCCCCGCGAACCGGCATCATACTGAGTGGCTCCACGACGCGAACGAAGACGACCGTCTGCACTCCCTTGGCCTCGGCTATGGTCTGGACGTGCGCCAGCACACATTCCGCCAGCTCAGAGCCGTCCATTGGTACCATTATTTTCTTATACATCTGTTCATCTCCCTTTCCGTTTTCAGAATAGCTAAAGTTTGTTAAACTACTTCACCGATTTTATTTATTATAGGCTGTCATAAGATGGCCTTCTGTGATTTATATCACATTGCAGACATTTATTTATTGTGGCAATATAATATGCCTGTACCCTTCGCATGTCAAGAGGTCACTTTACTTGACTGGCAGAAAAGCTGGCACTATAATATCACTCACCATTGGCGTCGCCACTCGGTTGCGAGGGAAACATGGGACTTGATGAGTACTGTCAGAAGCGAAAATTCGACAAAACGCCGGAGCCAGCGGGTGAGGTGGATAGTGAAGAGGGGAATCGCTTCGTGGTGCAGAAGCACCAGGCAAGCCATCTGCACTACGATTTCCGCCTGGAGATTGAAGGCGTGCTGAAAAGCTGGGCGGTGCCCAGGGGTGTGCCGGACGCGCCCGGCGTAAGGCGTCTGGCTGTGCAGACGGAAGACCATCCTGTGGAGTACATAGACTTCGCCGGGACCATACCGGAAGGTGAGTATGGTGGCGGCACAGTCGAGATATGGGACAGTGGTACGTTCCGGCTGGATAGAAAATCCCCCAAAGAACTTGAATTCGACCTGCAGGGACAAAAGCTATCCGGGGCCTACGTGCTCATTCACACCGACGGTAGAAACTGGCTCCTCATCAAGCGAAAGGAAAAGCCCCAGTAATATATATTAAAATATATAAGGAAGGGAAAGAACTTTGAAAGTCCTGGGAATAATGGGCAGCCCGAGGGTAAAAGGCAATACCGACCTGCTTCTGGAAGAAGCTTTGAGAGGGGCACAGAAGGGGCAGGCCGAGGTAGAAAAGCTCGTTGTGGACAAGATGAAGATAACGCCCTGTCGCGAGTATTACGGCTGTCTCAAGGATGGCAACTGCGTCATCCGCGACGATATGGACATTATTATCCCCAAGCTTCTGGAGGCTGACGGCATCATCGTGGCGTCGCCCATGTTCTTCTATGGAGTTACCGCGCAGTTGAAAGCGCTCATCGACCGCTGCCAGGCGCTGTGGGTGAGAAGGAACGTGCTGAAAACTCTGCCTGACTCTACGAAGAAGGGTGTGTTCATCGGTGTGGGGGCGACGAAGGGAAAACAGTTATTTGAGGGCTCAATACTTACCATAAAATACTTCTTCCAGGCCTTCGGCGTGGAGTATAGCGATGAGCTGCTGGTTCGGGGGGTGGACAAAAGGGGTGAGATAAAAGAACACCCTGATATGCTGAAAGAGGCGTTTACGCTGGGCGAGAGGTTGGCTCAATATATCGGTTAACGTGCTGGCTTCTTTTTCTCCCTTTCCTCATTGGATAGGCCGTAGAATTTCTTTAGCTTATCCGCCATTTCCTTCAAGGTATCGGCCACTTTGCGATTGATAGTGCCCGCCGGGTATTTGCCGTTCTTCCCCCGCTTGCCCGCCGCCACGCCGGTGAGGACCTCAATGCCCTCGTCAACCGTGCTGACGGCATAGATATGGAACTTTCCTTCCTTTACTGCCTCTGTCACCTCGGGACGCAGCATCAGGTTTCTCAGGTTGGCCCTGGGTATTACCACTCCCTGGTCGCCATTTATTCCCTTGGCACGGCAGACCTGGTAAAACCCCTCGATTTTTTGGTTGACCCCGCCAATGGGCTGGACTTCACCCTTCTGGTTCACCGAGCCGGTCACGGCGATGTTCTGCTTGAGCGGTATGTCCGAAAGACTGGAAAGCAGAGCGTAGAGTTCGGTGGATGAGGCGCTGTCTCCCTCCACGCCCTCGTAGGACTGCTCGAAGCACAGGCTTGCCGAAAGAGATAGAGGGTGCTCCTGGGCGTACCTCCAGCCCAGATAGCCGCTCAGGATGAGGACACCCTTGTCGTGGATGCGACCGCTGAGCTGGGATTCCCGCTCGATATTGATGACGCCGCTGCGGCCGAGGAAAGTCTTGCAGGTAATGCGGGAGGGCTTGCCAAAGGTAACGTCCCCCAGACTGTAGATAGCCAGGCCGTTCACCTGGCCGACCACTTCGCCGGTGGTATCGATGAAGATGGTGCCGCGCTCGATAAGCTCGCTGATGCGCTCATCGGGCAGGTTATGGCGGAAGCGCCGCTCCTCCGTTGCTTTTTCCACATGCCCGGCGCTGACCAGCGATGCTCCATCACGCCGCGCCCAGAACTCCGCCTCCTCCACCAGCTCTTTTATCCAGGAAAAACGGGAAGACAGCTTCTCCTGGTCGCCAACCACGCGCGCCGCGTACTCCACCACCTTGGCCACGCCGGCGCGGTCGAAATGGTGCAGCTCGCACTCCTCACAGTAGCCGGCGATGAAGGCGGCAAAGGCCTTGAGGTTCGGGTTCGTTTTGTCGAGCTGGAAATCGAAGTCGGCTTTTACCTTGAATATCTCCCAGAAGTCCTCGTCGTACATGGAGAGGAGCTGGTAGAGCATGCCATCACCGATGAGGATTACTTTGACGTTGGTCGGCATCGGCTGTGGCTTCAACCCCTGCGGAGCGATGAGGCCAAACTGCTCAAAAGGGTCTTCAATGCGGACTTCTTTGGTTCTGATGGCGCGTTTCAAAGCCGGCCAGACGGCAGGATTGGTCAAGACATCATTGGCACTGAGCAGCAGGTAGCCGCCGTTGGCCAGCTGCAGCGCTCCCGGCTTCAACATGGTATGGTCGCTGAGGTAACCGCCAAAGAGGAAGCGACGCTCGATTTTGCCAAACAGGTTGGCGTAGTTTGGGTTTGGCTCCGTTATCACGGGCGGCCCCTCGGTGGCGCTGTTATCGACAAATATATTCACCTGGAAAGGCAAAAAAGGCTCTCGGCCGCCCATCATCTGGCTCGGGGTGATGCCAAGCATCGGTGATGGCTGCGGCTCTTCCCTTTCCTTGAACATATCCAGGTTATCCAGGGTGAAAGACTTGAGGTCATTGAGGTACTGCATGATTTTTTCCGAGCCCTTGTAGGCATTGAGCAGGTCCCGGAAAAGGCGGGAGATGGTGAAATCGGCGACCGTTTTATCCGTGTTCTGTAGCTTTTCCACGGTCTGGCTTTCAACTTCACGTATTTTCTCAAAGGTGGCACGCACTCTCTTGAGCAGCTCGTTTCGTCTCTTCTCTATTCCCTTGCGCACCGACCTGTCCAGTGCCAGATAATCGGCCTGGGAAACGGCCTTGCCGTCAACCACCGGAAACAGCGCCGGTCCCACCGAAGTCATCTGCAACTGAAAGCCCTGTCGCTGTGCTTCCTCGGCGGTTTCTTCAAGGAGCTTCTGCTGCCTGGTCTGGCTTTCCTCCACCGCCTTTTTTCTCTCCGAGGTGTACTCCTCGCCGGAGAAAGCCTTGGCCAGTTCCTCTTTGAGTTTTTGCAGCAGGTTTTTTATCTGGTCGCGAAAAGGCTTCCCCTTTCCCTGCGGCAGGCTTATAATCTGTGGCCGGTCGGGGTCGGCGAAGTTATAAAGGTAGCACCAGTCTTCAAGCTGGCGTTTCTCCTCCACTTTTTTTCTTTCCACCAGCCGCTGGATGTAGGTTTTCACCACGGTGGTCTTGCCGGTACCGGTCAGGCCGGCAACATAGATATTGTAGCCCTCACGGTCCATGGAAAGGCCAAACTCAATGGCACGTATCGCGCGGTCCTGACCAACGAACTCGCGCAGCGGAGCCAGGTTCTTGGTGTGATCGAATTCAAAGATATTCGGGTCGCATTCCCAGCGCAATTTACTGACTGGAACTTCATATTTCTTGATATCCATGCTTTCCCCCGGTCTGATGCCTGTTTGCAAGACGTTTGACACTATTGTTATACCACTAGTTATAGGCTTATTCAAGGAGGAATGCCAGCGAAATTTTATCCTTAAATGCTTCCGTCATTCTGCTCGTTTTGATTATACAAAATACCTGAAATTCATAAATTTTTTGATTTGTTTTAAAATAAATTTTACAGTAATATTGACAAGAATATGACGCATCTGGTATTCTATTCGATAATTGTGTGCCCGAAGCATAATTAGCTTGCTCAAACCGTTACCGTAACTTAGCCGGATAATTTTTTTAAATATAGTTCGGTATGAGATTTTTAATAACAGCGGTTGTTGCCTATTTACTGTACCTAATTCTAACTATCGGTTCCGGCAATTTACTTCTTTGGAATAGAGCAGAGTTAATCATCGGGGCAATCTTTGCCCTGGCGGTTGCCGCTCTGGTCAAGAACAGATACCTCAAGAAAAGCCTGCGCATGCTCAATCCAGCCAGGTGGTTTATCTGGCTCATTTATCTGTTCCCCTTTTTCTTTGCCATGGCGCAGGCAAATATTGACGTTGCCTATCGTGTTCTCACCGGCAGGATAAATCCGGGCATCGTGAAAATCTCCCCCAATTTGAAAAACGACATGGCGCTCACCATCCTGGCCAATTCCATCACCCTGACGCCGGGGACTTTGAGCGTTGACGTGGACGAGGAAACCAACGACCTGTACGTGCACTGGATAAACGTGCAACCCGATGTACTCAAGGAGATGCCCAGAGACTACCATCCGATTTGTAACAATTTCCCCGACTGGGCAAGGAGGATAGCGGGATAATGTGGCTTCCGGTAACAATCGTGGTGGCAGTCTGCGTTCTAGTGTGCGTTGCCAGGGTATTCATCGGGCCGGGAGCGCCAACCCGCCTTGTTGCCTTTGACACCACCAATACGCTGGTTGTTGCCCTTCTGGTGGTCCTGGCAATAATGTTCAATCAGGTCGTCTTTGTTGATGTCGCCATTGTCTATGCGGTGCTCTCGTTTATAATGACGCTTTACATGGCCAGATTCATCGAAGGAAAGAAGTTTTAAATGGGTGCATTGAATGTAATAACCTATATATTTATTGTGATTGGCCTGTTCTTTAACGTGGTCGGTGTCTTCGGGCTGCACCGATTTCCCGACGTGTACACCAGACTGCACGCCGCCACGAAGTGCACCACATTTGGCTCGATATTCCTTATTCTGGCTGTTATCGTACAGTCAGCCGGCATCTGGGCAATGGAAGGAACTTACTCATCCCAGTCCATTCTCTCCATACACGCCGTAATTGCGCTTGTTATTCTGCTCGTTACCAACGCGACGGGTGCGCATGCGATTGCTCGGGCAGCGCATCGCAGCGGCGAAAAGCCCGCCAGAGCCGTTGTTGATGACCTTGAAGGGAAGGAAATTAATGATTGAAGCCGCCGTCCTGCATATCATAACGCCGCTGGCCATAGTTATCTGCGCCATATTTGTGGCCATATTCCGGGACCTTCTGTATGCCACAATAGCACTGGCGATGATGAGTCTTCTCATGGCAGTAGAGTTTTATCTGCTGCGTGCCCCTGACGTGGCTATTGCTGAAGCTGGCATTGGCGCGGCGGTAACGACGGCTATCTTTATTATTGCCATCAGGGCAACGAAGCGTATGGAGTAACGATGAGACAGGTTTTTGCTTGGTTTGTTTTGATAACACTGGTGGCGTTCCTCATCACCGGGGCGCTGCTCATGCATCCGTTTGGCTACCCGCCTTCCGATATGGATGATTATATGATTGCCAATTCTCAGGCGGAAACGGCAAACAACAATGTAGTGGCGGCAGTGCTGTTTGATTACCGAGGTCTGGACACGCTGGGAGAGGCTACGGTGCTCTTCACGGCAGTGACCGGGGTGTTAATGCTCTTCCGGGCTTTGAAAAGGAAGGAGAACAAACTGTAGATGCTGTCTAAAATCGTGCGCACCATATCGAACCAGCTGATACTGTTTATATTGATATTTGGACTGTATATTATCATGCACGGGCATGTCACGCCGGGCGGAGGCTTCCAGGGTGGTGCCGTCGTCGCTTCCGGTGTGGTAATGCTAATCGCGGCGTTTGGCTCCAGCGAGATTAAAAAATCGCTTCGCGAGAGCCATCTCTCTGTGGTGGAAAGCAGCGGCGCACTGATATTTATCGGCATGGCCTTTGCCGGTATGGGCACCATCTTCTTCTACAATTTCCTGGTTGGCACCCCCGTGTTCGGCGGTATTCCTCCCACCGGCCCCAATCCGGGTAACGTATGGACGGGAGGAGTCATTCCGCTGATGAACTTCGGTGTCGGGCTGAAGGTTATGGCTGGACTATCGGCGATTGTTCTCGCCATGGCGCTATTTTCCAGCGGGGAGGAGATGGAAGAATGATGCAGTATATTCCTTTTAATATCCCATTTGTTGCCGCAGCGCTCCTGGTGGGTGTGGCTCTGTTCATTTTTCTGTTCAAGCGGAATCTTATAAAAATCGTGATGGGTGTCGCCATTTTAAGCTCCGGGGTCAACCTGTTTCTGATAGCTCTGGGGTACCGGGCGGGGGGCGTTGCTCCCATCTATACGGCTACACCGGAGGGCGTTATGGTGCTGCCCGTGCCGCAGGCACTGACCCTGACCAACATCGTCATCACGGTTTCCGTGATTGCACTGATGCTGACCATGGTGATGTATATCTACCGCCACATGGGAGATATTGACGCCAAAAAATCGAGATTGCTGAAAGGGTAGAGTTTGGAGTACTTAACCGTACACTCGCCGATACTGATTGTGGCTATACCGCTGCTGGCAGCATTTATCATACCGCTGCTCAGCCGGTTAGGCAGTAAGGTAAGAGATACCTTTAATGTCTCTCTTCTCGGCTTTGTCACGTTCCTGGTTGCCATCCTGGCCATAGATATCTATGCGAACGGTGCTCGCATCTATACCCTGGGCGCTTCGGTACCGGAACTGGCCAGACCGGAAGGGTATATGGTGCCGGTGCGCATCATGTTCCAGGTGGACGGCATCTCCATATTCATGGGCCTGACCATAACGGTGGTCGCGCTGGCAGCGCTGGTCTACTCCCTCCAGTTTGTGAAAAATGAGACCGGGCAGGACCGGTTCTATTCGCTGTTCATGCTTTTGTATGTGGGAATGATTGGCTTGGTATTCACCGGTGACATGTTCAACCTGTTCGTCTTCCTCGAGATACTGTCCATCGCCGGTGCTGGCCTTGCCTCATACCGCGTCAACCTGGCTGATGCCGTAGAGGGCGGTTTCAAGTACATCGTCATTTCTGCGGTCAGTGCTCTGCTGGTGCTCTTTGCCATTGGCATATTATACGGTCAATATAATTTGCTGAGCATCGCCGCGCTGGCAAATACTATGCAATTCAACACCCTGGACATGATTGCCCTCGCCATGCTGGCCATCGCCTTCGTCATGAAGCTGGCAGGTGTTCCCCTGCATATGTGGGCGCCGGATACATACGCCGTGGCGCCGGCTGGTATCACGCCCATGATTTATATGTCCAGCGCCGCCTCCATGTATGCCCTCTACCGGGTTACCTTTACCCTGTATGGCGGCCAATTTGATACCATGCCAATAGGCTGGGTGGTCATCATCCTGGGCGTGCTCAGCATGTTTATCGGCGTCATGATGGCGATTTATCAGACGGATATCAAGCGCCTCATGGCCTACCACGCCATCTCGCAGAGCGGTTACATGCTGCTCGGCGTGGGCGTGGGGCTGGCAGTGCTCACCGACCCCGTAGCGCTGGCCAACTACGGAAGGGATGCCATGAACGGTGGCATATTCCACATCATAAACAATGCCCTCTATAAGGGTATGCTCTTCCTCACCGCGGAAGCCATCTTCTTTCGCATCGGGACCAGGGATTTGAACAAGATGGGCGGCCTGGCCCATAACATGAAATGGACGACGATTTTCTTCATCATCGGGGCGCTCGCCATTTCCGGGATTCCACCGTTCAACGGGTTTGCCTCGAAGCTGCTTATCTATGAATCGGTATTCCGGTTCAATCCGTTGCTTTCCATCATTGCCATGTTTGTATCGCTGGTGACACTGGCTTCCTTCACCAAGGTATTTTATTCCGCCTTCACCGGGCCGGAAATGCCCGCCTACCGCGAGGTTCGGGAAGTCCCCAAGTCGATGATTATCGGCATGGGCATAATGGTGGCCTGCATCATCTTCTTCAGCATCTTTCCCGGTCTGGTGGTGGATACCATCGTTGCGCCGGCGACGGACGCCCTGATTGACCAGGCGTCATACATTAACGGTGTTATGGGGGCTGCGCCCTAGAGGTAATTAATAAAGGGAAAGGTAAATAGAGGTCAGGAGATAGGGAGTTGTCAGTTTTAATGTACGGATATGCGGTCTGGAGCCCAATCGTCTGGCTGGTGGCGCTGCTGGTTCTGGCAGCCATTGCGCTCTATGTGAGAAGTCGCGGTCAGAAACGGTACAAGAAAGGGACGGCGCAGACCGATGTCTTTCTCTCCGGCATCCAGGTTCCACCAGCCGAACAGCGCCACATTCCGGCGCATAACATATACTGGGGCTTTTTCGAGGCGCTGAAAGGATTTTACAGCACCATGATGCGACCACATACCGGGATTATCAATGACTATATGCTGTGGCTGGTAGCCATAATAGCGCTCACCGTTCTGATACTGGTCTTGACAAGTTAGAATGGAGAATATATTTCAGGAAGGACGATGAATTTAAAGGCATTTAACCGAGCACTCTGGGTATACCACCTCAACACCGGTTCCTGTAACGGCTGTGATATTGAGATTCTGGCCGTGCTGACGCCACGCTACGATGTCGAGCGTTTCGGCATCATGCTGGTGGGCTCGCCGCGCCACGCCGATGTCCTGCTCGCTACCGGGCCGGTGGGGCGCAGCATGGAGGATAGCGTGCGACGTGTTTACGAGCAGACCCCCGACCCTAAAGTGGTTATGGCGATAGGCAATTGCGGTATTGAAGGCGATGTCTTTCATGAAGCTTACAGTCTGGTTGGGCCAATAGACCAGATAATACCGGTGGACGTTTACGTTCCCGGCTGCCCTCCCCGGCCGGAGGCGATTATCGAAGGGGTGGTAAAGGCCTGGGCCAAGCTGGAAACGCTGGCTAGGCAGGAGGTTTCATAGTTGGAGAGGCTCACTCCTCAGGAAATCGTTGATAGCTTCAAGAAAGCGCTGGGCGACGATTTTATTGACGGCACAATCTACGAACGCGAGGTCGCCGTCAAGAAGAACCGTTTCCGCAGCATCTGGATACATGTCAGGAAGAAGGCATTCCGGAATGCGGTGGAGCATATCTGCCGCATTCAGCAATATCCTCATTTCGCCATTATCTCATCGAGCGACCTGGGAAATGACGTGGAGCTGATATACCACTTCACCATATACTACGGCAATCATCTGGAGGAACTAAGCCTGGGGCTTCGGGTTACCCTGCCCAAGAAAGACCTGACGATACCAACCATAACCGACCTTATCCCCGGCGCCATCTTCACCGAGCGCGAGACGCAGGAGATGATGGGGGTAGAGGTTATCGACATACCGGACGGAAGGAGATTATTCCTTGTTGGTGACCTTCCTGAAGGTATATACCCGTGGAGAAAAGATGAGAAGAAACTGGAGGAATACCTCCGGGTGCTGCCGGGAAGAAAGCCAAAGGGGAAAGATAAGGGGAAAGATAAGGAAGGGTAGTAGCTAATATGGCAGTCAATGAGACGGAAAAAACGACCTATACCATACCGATAGGGCCAATTCACCCGGCGCTCAAGGAGCCGGTACAGCTCGACCTTGAGATAGACGGTGAGCAGGTAGTCGACGTTGATATTCACCTGGGGCAGGTTCACCGCAGCATTGAATGGCTGGGGATGAACCGCAACAACCCCATCCAGACGCTGTACCTTGCCGAGAGGATATGCGGCATTTGTAACGTCTGCCATCCATACTGTCTGGCTCTGGCCGTGGAGCAGGCGGCGGACATCGCGGTGCCGGACCGTGCCGAGTATATCAGGGTCATCGCCGCCGAGATGGAGAGAATCCACTCCCACATTCTGTGGGCGGGGGTAGCCGCCCATGAGATAGGCTTTGACACCGTCTTTTATCTGACCTGGAGAGTCCGTGAAGAAATCATGGACGTGATTGAGTATGTCTTCGGCAACCGGATAACCAAGGCAATTTTCCAGTTCGGAGGCGTCAGAAGGGATATTACCGCGGAGCAATTGCCGCGGATACGTCAGGGTCTGGACTACTACAAGAGCATTTTCGAGCAGCTGAGGCGGATTTTCCTCGAGGACGAAACGGTAAAGATGAGGACCAGGAACGTCGGCATACTGAGCGCGGAGGATGCTTTGAAGCTGATTACAGTGGGTCCGACGGTGAGAGCCAGCGGTGTGCCGAAGGATGTAAGGCAGGACCAGCCGTATTCGGCCTATGCTGATATGAACGTCAAGGCGATTACACCCGATATCGTCACCGGTACCGTGGTTGGCGATGTCTATGACCGCATCATCGTCCGTCTGCTCGAGGTAGCGCAGTCGATTGAAATCATCGAAGAGTGCATTGCCAATATGCCGGAAGGCCCCATAATCACGGAGCCGAAGATAACGAGGCTGCAGCGTATGCTTACCGATGCCGCCGGCGAGGGTGTGGGGCGCGTTGAAGCGCCGCGCGGCGAGGACATCCACTATGTACGCCTGGAGTCAGGAGAGAGCACCCTCTCCACATGGAAAGTCAGGGCGCCGACCTATGTCAACCTGATGGCCGTGCCCACCATGCTCAAGGGCATGCAGATTGCAGATGTACCCATCGCGTTTGCTTCTATTGACCCGTGTATGTCCTGCACCAATCGGATGATTATTACCGACCGGGCCACGGGAAAGAAGTCCGTAATGGACTATGAAGAGATGCACCGGCTCTCCGTACAAAAGACGAAAGAGTTGCGAAGATGAATTTATTAGGAGACACCCTGTGGATTAATGCCATAGTCATCATCATTGGCTCCGCCATTGTCGTGGCCATTGGTGCTTTCTTCGGTATGCTGTATCGGGGCGTTGACCGCAAGCTGGTGGCACATATGCAGGGAAGGGTCGGCCCTCCTATAGTACAGCCCTTCCGCGATGTGCAGAAGCTGCTCATGAAAGAGAGCATTATACCGAGGGGCGCCATTCCGTGGCTGTTCACGGCGGCACCTTTCCTCGCCGTCATTTCCACCGGTGTGCTGCTCCTGTATATTCCGCTTTTCGGTCAGCAAGCATTGCTTGGCCGGTACGGCGATGTGATACTGGTGCTGTATCTGCTCATCGTGCCCTCGCTTGCCTTTGTCGCCGGTGGGTTCGCTTCCAGTTCCCCGTATGCTACTGTGGGCGCCCAGCGGGAGATGATAATCATGATGAGCTACGAGCTGCCGCTGGCAGTGGTGGCTCTGACCATCGCCTGGAAAATCAGCCAGGTCACCACCGCGAACCCGTTCCTCCTGACCACCATAACAGCGTATCCGATATGGAGCCTGCTGGGACCGGTGGGCATTGCCGGGGCGGCGTTGATGCTGCTTGCTCTTGGGGTAGTGACCGTCGGAGAGGCAGCCAAGGTTCCGTTTGACATCGCCGAGGCGGAAACGGAAATCGCCGGCGGGATGCTGGTTGAATATTCGGGAAGAAACCTTCTCCTGTTCTACTTGGCGGACGTCATCAAGGCCTTTGCCATGGTAGCGGTGGTGGTGGCGCTGTTCATCCCCTACAACCTGTCGCCCTATATCGGGGTGCAGATGGCGCTGCCGGCGGGCATCATCGATGGGCTGTTCTTCCTGGTCAAGGTCTTCGTTATCATGTTCTTCAGTATCACGCTGATACGTGCCGGTATGGCGCGATTTAAAATCACGCAGGCCAGTGCGGTATACGTTCTTGCCATGACCGCCGTAGCACTTGTCGGCATGTTGCTTATCTGGGTTGACTCCATGTTTTGAGGTATGATATGTGGGAAGCTGCGATTACGATAATTAAACAGCTTTTTTTGAAACCGGCGACCAATCTCTTTCCGGCCAAATATGCGCCGGAGTCGACACTCGACCTGCTCGATAAGGTGGCCAAGCAGGAAGTGGCATTGAATCCGCCGATTGCGGTGCCGCCGCAGTTCCGGGGTAAAATCGCCTACGACCGGGAGAACTGCACCGGCTGTCAGCTATGTGTGAAAGTCTGCCCCACCAGCGCCATCGAGTTTCTGCCTGAAGAGAGAAAGGTCAAGATATTCATCTCCCAGTGCTGCTTCTGTGCCCAGTGCGTTGATGTGTGCCCCGTGCATACGCTGGCCATGACCGAGGAGTTCCTGCTCTCCAGCTATGATAAATTCGCCGACGAACTGATAGTCACCGACAGCGGCGAACTCCCCGGCTCAGTAAAGAGGAAAGCAAAAGGCGCCGAGGCGGAGTCCTCATCGGAAGAAGAATAAACTGGCATCTAAGGCTCGCTTACCCCAGCGCGCTGATTTCGTCCAGGCGGTCGTTCAGTATCAAATCAACCACACGCTCACCGCTTTTTCGCACCGGTCCGGAAAGCCTGTCCCCGGTTTCCGTCCGCTCAGGCTGAATGCCAATAATGTACACCTGTCCACAGAACTCGCTGACGTATGAGACGAATGCCGATAATGGCATACTGTGCGTGGAAAAAGATAAGGTGGCAATTTTTTCCGGCGATAATAACCTTATTGACCCCGGGGATAGCCCCATATCCGCGGCATCAACCAGTATTAACTGTTCCGGCCGATTCCTGCGGATGATTGAAGTGTAGTTCTCTGGCGCGGTGCCGGCGTCTATGGCGGTGATATCCTGTTGGCGGGAAGCCCCTGGACGTTCGGCACCGGCTTTTCCCTGCCGCTTCTCGTTTACTCTTCTGACGACAAATGAGCCAACGGCATCGTCGCCGCCCAGCGGATTACCGATGCCCAGAGTAATTTTATGGCTCACCAGAGTATTCTAGTTATTTGGCCTTCGCTTATCAAGTCGAAACCGATAGCACCGGTTCGTCGCGCGATAGTATGGTTCCTCTGACGCCAACGGTCACATCGTAAAGCGGGATATTTGAGCCGCTGGCCTCGATGGCCTTTTGCGCCATGTACACCAGTCCGGAGCAGCAGGGCACCTCCATGTGCACCACGGTGATGCTGCGGGGTTCCGCCTGATGCAGAATGGCGACCAGTTTATTCAGGTGGGCACCAAAGTCGTCCAGCTTGGGGCAGGCTACCAGCAGGGCGCGATTTTGCAGGAACTCCCGGTGAAAATCAGCGTAGGCAAAGGGAACGCAGTCGGCGGTCAGCAGGATATCAGCCCCCTGCAGAAACGGTGCCGAAGGCGGCACCAGGGTCAACTGCACCGGCCACTGGGTGAGCATTGATGCGATGGGTCCGGTTGCGGCTGATTCCGGCAGCTCCGATGTTTCACGCTGGAACTGCGCGACAGTCGCCGAAGGGCAGCCGCAGGGAAGTTCAGGCTCATGCGCGATAGGATGCAGATGATGGGCCACTGCTTCCTCGTCGAATTCTTCGACTTCTCGCTCTTCAATGATAAGTGCTCCCTGTGGGCACTCTCCCAGGCAGGCACCAAGGCCGTCGCAGTACTGCTCGCGCACCAGTTTTGCCTTACCATCTATTATCTGGAGGGCTCCCTCGGCACAGGAAGGCACGCAGAGGCCGCAGCCATTGCACTTCTCTTCATCAATCTTGATTATTTTCTTAAGCTGTCTGGTAGTCATGTTCACTTCTCCTTTGCTGTTTGCTCTTCACCTTTGAGTTGTTTCCATCTCTCCTCACCGAGGCACTCGCGGGCGGCAGCGCACCAGTCAATGCAGGACGGAGTTTTCTCCTTGTACACATACTGTCCGCATTTCTGACATTTCACCCGCATTTCATCAGAGAAAATCTCCACCTCGGCGCCGCAGTTCGAGCACTTGTGGAGAGAAACCCTCAGTTTTCGCATATCCTGGCCGGGACACCGTATCATAAAAACCACCCCCAGTGTTTGATGGAATCATTTATTTCTACTACCATGATACCTTCGTTTTATGCTGCCGACTATGATTTACATCACATAAGCGCCAGAACAGTGCCATTTTTGCCGTGGAATTGATATAACGGGATATGAATTTGTTGCTTATACGGTTGGCGGGCCTTCGGCAAGCAGCCTGAGTTTAGGCTCATCAACGATGACGAGCTGACCTCGAGAGGTACGGATGATACCCCTCTCGCGCAGCCCGCTGGTCAGGCGGATAGCCGTCTCCGTGGTCATACCGGCCATATCGGCTAACTCCTGTCGTGTAAAGGGCAAAGTGTTGCCCATTCTGGAGGCCAGCATCAGCAGAATGCGGGCCAACCTCTGCTGAACTCTCTCCCCGGCAAGGTCCTTGAGCCGACCCTGCGCATCGCGGAGGCGACCGCCAAGAATGTTGATAATACGCAGTGCCACCTGCGGGTGGGTGGCGAGAAAATCAAGAAAATTCTGCCTTTTGATGCCCAGCACCTTGCTGGCCGAAATCACTTGAGCGGAAGCCGGATAGGGCTTACCTTCAAAAACGGCTACCTCGCCGAACATTTCGCCGGGACCAAAGAAGGCGATGATGAATTCTTTGCCCGAGGACGAGTGCTTGACCACTTTGATTCTTCCCCTGGCGATTACGTAGAAGTAATCAGGTTCATCGTCCTCCCAGAAGATGAATTCATCAGGCTGGAAGCTGCGCTCAACCGCCAGGTCGACCAGTTCGGAAAGCTCTTCCTCGTTCAGGCTGGAGAAAATCAGCGACTTCTTTAGAATCTGGGATTTTTCGGTCGGTAACAAAGCCCACCCCCTCAATTGTGCCAGCGCTTGTAACTATCTGGCTACAGCACTTCCACCGGCAATTTCCTGGTTCAGATACCATTGACGGACCGCATCAACGATTTCTTCGGCATCGTCGTAAACACGGAGCAGGTGCAGGTCTTCTTTGGAAATGTAATTATTATCCAGCGTGCAGTCCCGCAGCCAATCGAGAAAGCCGTTCCAGTAGCCGCTGCCGTATAGGAGCACGGGGAAAGGCTTTATCTTGTGAGTTTGCATCAGCGTCAGCACCTCGGTTAGCTCATCGAGTGTCCCGAGGCCGCCGGGCATGATGATGAAAGCGGTGGCGTATTTCACCAGCAGCACCTTGCGGACAAAGAAATGGCGCAGTGAAAGAGAGATATTGGAGTAAGTATTGGGCATCTGTTCCTCAGGCAGCTCGATGTTCACGCCCACGGATTTCACACCAGCTTCGGAAGCACCCTTGTTGGCTGCCTCCATAATGCCGGGTCCGCCGCCGGTGATTACGGCGAATCCCGCCTCGCCAAGTCGGCGGGCGATTTCTTCCGTTTTCTTGTACAATTCATCACCCGGTTTCACTCTGGCCGAACCGTAAATGGATACGGCCGGTTCTACTCCCGAGAGCCGGTCAAATCCCTCCACCAGCTCACCGATGATGCGGAACATACGCCAGGATTCCTCTTTGGCCAGTTCATTGATTTCATATTCCTGTGGCATGGTTGTCTCCCTGTCCCGATAATTAAAGATTATACAGTACTTTCAGTATCAAAAGTGGATACCAGAAAACGGGAAATTTTACGATGGATTAATGGATACCAGAGCCAGAAGGTGGTGTGCGTTCCCGGGAACCAGCTTATGGCTGGTTTGCCGGAGGCCTCCCAGAGGTCAAGCGTGGCCTCTCTTGGAATGTATTCGTCCCAGAGGGCGTTGAGCAACAGTACAGGGCGTTCCTGCAGGCAGTGACCGAAGGTCATCGGGTCAATAAGAAAGCTCCGGTCGGGGGGTGTTACGTTCTCGAAACCTTTCTCAGCGACCTCACCCAGATATTGCCTGTAAACCTGCTGGTTGCGGTTGTACTCTTCCTCAGTTACTTTGTAACCTTTCCTCATGGAGCGCTTCCGGCTGAAACGCCCTATCTTCTGTGAATTCCCGCCGGCGATGAGAAAAACCCCCGCCTTGATTCGGTCGTCTATGCCCATGGTAATCGCGGAGATGAAGCCGCCGAAACTTGTGCCGATTATCCCCACCTTCTCCGTGTCTATCTCGGTACGGCCTTTGGCCCAGTCAATTGCCTGTCGTACGTCGGTTACAGAAATGACATAGTTTTCAAACCACTCGTCGGGGGTGAGAGAAGGGTAGCGGCGTTTTACCTCATCCGGCATGCGCCGGGAATGAAACACCGAGTAAAGGACGAAGCAGGCCATGCCTTTCTTGACCAGCGACCGGGCCAGTAGCCTGCAGGGGACGAGGAGCTGGTCGCCGACGCCGTGGAACAGGATGACCAGCGGGGCACCGATGGCATTCAGCGGCCGGAAATACTCAGCCAGGACAGTTTTGTTCTTTTCATGACGCGTCGGGCAGGCGGTGGGGTAATGAACCGCATAGCTCGCCCACTCCCGGTGCGTCTGCTTCAATTGCATATGGGCGTGCAGCCCGTCGCTCGAATAATGGAATGGGTTCATAGCCTGTTACACTTTGTCCAGGATGCTCAGGTTGGGATTCTCCAGCATGGCAGCGGCTCTTCTGGCCGTCTTGGCCACAATCTTCGAGCAGTGTTCATGGATACCCAGCTCTTTCATCCATTCTCTTTGCCACGGAATTTCGCGGTTAAGTTCCGTTCCCGTGAACGCCTTGCGAATGTCGCGGCAGACGATGCTGCCGAATTCCCGCTCAAACCATTTGGCCAGTTTGGCCACCGGTTCCAGGGCAGCAAATTCTATCTCAATGGCTTTTTCCGCTGGCCCTTCCAGAGCGCTGACGTCGCGACCGTATTTCATACCGAGGGCAAGTGCGGAACCGGTCAGCGCTCCACATACGGAGCGCATGCTACCAACACCGCCAGCCAGGCCAATAGACGCTTTCGCCATTATATCATCTCTCATTCCGCAGACTTCCTGAATCGCCAGCAGTGAACACTGCGAACAGCCATGGTATTTGTCGATAAGTTCGTAGGCTCTTTTCTCCACTCTATCCAGAACGTCTTTATCAAGACCTTTTTGACCTGCAGTCATTGAAACCTCCTCCTCTATAGTTAACTATGGGACATTGTTTAACACGGGACACTCACGGTATCTTCAATTATTTCGTGCCGTTTGTCAAGACCAGCCGCCACGCTTTTAATTACGGTTATTGAAAATCGGCTGGATGATATTATAATTAGGTCAACGTATGAATTATTGCAGCGCAAGGAAAATACCAGAAGGAGGGCAAAATGAAGATAACAGCGGTCAAAACATTTCCCTACAGTGCCGGGTGGAGGGACATACTTATCGTCAAGGTGGAGACCGATGAGGGGATTTTCGGCTGGGGCGAAGCTGGCCTAATGGGACGCGTGCGCGCCTGTGAGGCCACGGTTAAAGAAATAGAGACCTACTTAATCGGTAAAGACCCCTGTCAGATTGAGCTGCACTGGAACAATATCTACCGGAATAGCTATTGGAGGCCATCGGTGACTCTCCTGAGCGCTCTGGCCGGGGTGGAAATAGCGCTGTGGGATATTCTCGGGAAGTACCTGAACGCGCCGGTTTATACCCTTCTGGGAGGCGCATACCATCCCCGCGTCAAGGTCTATGACAACGCCTGGTGGGTCGGGGCTAAGTCTACCGAGGACTATGCCAGGCGAGCGCAGCAGTCGGTGGCCCACGGTTTCAAGCATCTTAAGTGGGACCCGTGGTGGTGGGAGGATGGTGGAGTCGACATATTCATCGACAGGAAGCAAATGCGTCGTGCCAAGGAATGTGTGAAGCTGGTGCGGGAAGCTGTCGGCGATGATGTTGAACTGCTTCTGGAAATGCACGGTCGGTTCAGCCCCGATGACGCCATTCGAGCGGCTTGCGACCTGGAAGAGTACCGACCATACTTTATCGAAGAACCCATTCCTCCTCACTGCAGCGTGGACGCCCTGGCCAGGGTTAAAGCTGGCACGCAGATACCGGTAGCCGCCGATGAGAGATTCCATACCCGATGGGGATTCTGGGAAGTATTAGATAAACAGGCGGTGTCTATCATCCAGCCTGACTTAATTTATTGCGGTGGTATCCTGGAGACAAAGAAGATAGCAGCTATGGCGCAGGTTTTTTATATAGGTGTGGCACCGCATATCTCCGAAGGACCTATTGACGTTGCCGCTTTAGTCCATGTTGATGCCTCAACGCCGAACTTTTTAATTCAGGAGTTTTTCTACCCCGATTTGTCCACTTACGAGGAAATCCTGACGGAACCCTTTCCTGTTCCAAAAGACGGATTCATCGAATTGCCAACCAGGCCCGGCCTGGGCGTTGAGTTAAACGAGAAAGCGCTGACCAAGAAGCCCTTCAAGTATCGACCTGGCCTTGAGTTGGGCGTTTTTTGGAAGGGGGGTATTACGGCTTTCGGTAAGTCAAGCGGGGAATAATTCAGCGCCGTCTTTCCCAAGCTGGATAATCCGCTAAATGTGTCAAAAGGTTTATCCTGTTACAATTTAAAAATATGTTTGCACTTAAGGAGGTTAAAGTAATGTCGAACGCAGAATTGATAGGGAGAGCCAGGAGAGTATTAGCCGGGGCTAACACGAACCTGCCAGGTGGCGGTTTCGCTCCCCGCTTTATGGTTAAAGGAGAAGGAGCTCATCTCTGGGATGCGGACGGAAAAGAGTATATCGATTATGTGCTATCGGCGGGGCCACTTATCTTCGGACACAGTAATCCGGAATTCATTGAAACCCTGAAAGACCAGCTGGATACGATATGGTCACTGAACTCGACTATTTTCCAGCAGTCCGCACTGGAGGTGGAAGTGGCGGAGAAATTCGTACAGCTTGTACCGTGTGCGGAAAAGGTTCATTTTAATCCAACTGGCTCGGAGACGGTCCAGCTTGTAATCAGGCTGGCACGTGCTTATACCGGGAGGCGCTATTTTATTCGCTTTGAGGGCCATTACCACGGATGGTTTGATAATATCCTGGGCGGAGCTGTTAATGAGGAATCTGCTGGCAGGCCTTTTCCTGTGGAAAACAAACAAAATCTGGCAACGGAAGGTAGAGACACAGCGGCTTTAGAGCAGAGCTTTTTACTGCCATGGAATGACATAGCGATTTTGGAAGAGGTGCTTGAGAAATACGGTGAAGAAGTGGCCATGGTTATCATGGAGCCAATCCTGTGTAATTCCGGCTGTTGTCCACCCCGACCGGGCTATCTGGAAAAAGTCAGACAACTGTGCACCAAATATGGCATCGTATTATGTTTCGACGAGGTAATCACCGGTTTCAGGGTAGCTCTGCATAGCGCCCAAGGTTTGTTTGGTGTAACGCCGGATATCGGCATTTTCGGCAAGGCTATGGCAGGCGGACTTCCGCTAGCGGCCTTTGCGGGTAAGAAGGAGATAATGGATTTTCTTCTGGGAAAAAGGGTAGTCTCAGGCGGAACTTTCGGCAGATATCCCCTGGGGCTTGCGGCAACACTCGCCAGTATGAAGATTTTGGAGAAGGATGACGGGGCGTTCTACAAAAAGATAGACCGTATCCAGAAGCCACTTATGGACGGCCTGAAGGAGATCAGTAAAAAACGGGGCATACCCATGTTCCTACAGGGCACCAGAGGTGCCTTCATAACCAGGTTCATAGACCTTGGCAAAGAGGTGGCCTACAGTGTCAGGGATTTCGCTGCCGTGGATACGCAGAAGGAGAGACGATGGGCGGAACTGATGGCTGAAGAGGGTGTCATTCTAATGTTCGGCGGCAGGTTTTATATCAGTTCGGCACACACTGAAGCGGATGTGCACCGGACATTGGAATGCGCTGATAGAGTTATATGCAAGCTCTAACCAGGGAATTAAGATAAATAGTTAAAGACCAAGAAGCACGATTGTTTGTGTAAGTATAATCTGATAGAATGCCCTTCACCTACCTTGCATTCTTATAATGATTAATCTATTGTTACCTTATGTATCGGATATTCCTTGCGACTGCATAATTTATCGATATATCCAAGGAGGACTCAAACAATGAAAGTAACTGATCTCAAGACATACGTGGTCGGGACTCCGCCTCCACACCACGGGGGACGCAACTGGGTATTTCTAAAAATCACGACAAACGATGGAATTGAAGGCTTCGGCGAGGCTTATGCCGTGCCGTTCGACGCTCGTACGGTAGCGCGGATGATTGAGGATATGGGCGAGCGGTATGTAATCGGCTGGGACCCGTTTAAGACCGAAAAGCTATGGCGAATACTTTATGGCAGCGGCTTCGGCCAGCATCCAGATCTGGCCAAGATGGGTGTAATCAGCGCATTTGAGATGGCATGCTGGGATATCGTTGGCAAGGCAGTGAACCAGCCAATCTATAACCTTCTTGGCGGGCAGTATCACGAGAAACTCAGGTCATATACCTACCTGTACCCGGCAGCTGACGACCCTGTGCAGGGTAATGTCAGTGTGCATTGCGACCCCGAACAAGCGGCAAAAAGGGCGATGGACTATGTTAAGCAGGGCTTCACCGCCGTAAAACTTGACCCCATACTTGACCTTATGTCGCCGTTTGACCCGAGAGACCTTTCCCTGGAAGCGCTTGATAATGCCGAGGCAGTCGTCAGGAGTGTGCGGGAGGCTGTAGGAAACAAGTGTGATATACTCATTGGCACTCACGGGCAGACGACCACCCACAGCGCCATCAGGCTTGCCAGGAGACTTGAGAAGTACGACCCGTTATGGTTTGAGGAGCCAGTCCCACCGGAGAATGTCGATGAGATGGCCAGGGTTGCCCGTTTTACCAGCATCCCAATTGCCACCGGTGAAAGGCTGTCAACGGTGTACGAGTTCAGCGCGTTACTGGAAAAACAGGCAGCGGCAATATTGCAGATGGCCCTGGGACGTGTTGGAGGAATAATGGAGGCCAAGACGATCGCCGGGATGGCAGAAGCACACTACGCCCAGATTGCACCGCACCTGTTTTGTGGTCCTATAGAAGGCGCCGCCAACATTCAGATAGACACGTGCAGCCCCAACTTCCTGATACAGGAAAGCATTGAGACGTGGGGCGGTTTTCACGCGGAGATTTTAAAGGAGCGGCTCCAGTGGGAGGATGGCTATATCATACCCCCCACCAGACCCGGTCTGGGCGTTGAACTGAACGAGGAGGTGGCGGCAAAGCATCCTTATAATCCAGTTGAGCCGGGACTATGGCACTGGGACACCCCTCCCGACCTTGGGGGTGAGCCGCATCAGTCCCGAGGTCGCAAGTGAAGATTGAGCATATAGTGAAGGATGGATTTATAAAACAGCGTTTTAATTCGCTGGTGCAATTACGGAGAGAAGCCGGCTTCCAGATATTGTTTTAAGCTTTGAATCCAACTGATTCTATGTATGGTGGTAAGTGTGACGATTTGAAGCCCGGGTAAAAATCGCTTGTTTTGTTACCGTGTTGAACAAAATGACGGGATGTTACCTTAGTCTCTGATTAGTACGACCTCCCGTTCCAAAGCCGTAACCACATTCCGTATTTACATTCAATCATATGCGTTAAGGAGTTCTGTAGTTACGTCTATCCTTGCGCAAGAACCACCTTCAGGATAATCCCGAGTACTACTTACTAAATTGCTATTCACAATCGAACTAACACTGTTTAATATCTATCTAGTGAATACATATACTCCTGTCATTTAGATTGTTGATGAATAGAAGGATTAAAATCAGATGGTTGATACAAGTAATAAGTTCGAACCAGAAGTTGATGAAGCTGAACAAATCTTTCATGAGTACCGCCAGGGTATTAGCCAGGCTATAGACAAGGTCAGAGCTAAGTTGCTTGATCGTGCCAAACAGGAAGCACGCGACATCGTAGCTAAAGCTGATGGTGAAGCGACCAATATAGTAAGAATAGCTCAACACAAAGTGGATATTATTCTAACACAGGCTAATAGCAGGGCGGAGAAAATAATTAAAGACGCTGAAGAAACGATTAAAAAAGAGGCCAGAAATAGGACACGGAAAGAAGAAGAACGACTTATCATGGAGGCCAAGAGCCAATCGGAGAGGATTATTACCGCAGCAAGGGAGGCCGCTGAGAAAGTATCCGGGAAAATATTAGATGACACGAAAAAAGAAGCTGATATCTCAATCAAGAGGTTAACCGAAGACTCAAAAAGGGAAGCTGACGGTTTGGTTAAAAGTGCCTCTGAAATTAAGAATAGGGCTGAAATCGAGGCTAACTTAATAAAGAAAAAAGCGGAAGAGGAAACCGGGCATATTATACATAATGCTCGTGAGCAAGCTAGAAGGGACGTAGAAAAAGAATTGACCACAATCATTGAAAAGGCACGCCAAGAAGCTGAAGACATCTTGAAAAATGCCAGAGACCAAGCGATCATAGAACGCGACAATTTGGTTGCCGAATTTGTTGAAGAGGCAACCAAATTGGCCGAATTTGAAAAGATCAAGATATTATCTGAAGCGAAATCCAAGGCAGAATATGTTGTTCGTGAAATTAAGAACAGACTTAACGCCGAGATGGAAAAATCGTCCCTTCTGATTACTGGTGCACAGCAAAAATTAACCAGTATAATGACCGAGATATCAGATCAAATTACAGAAGAGCAATTTGATATTGATATTTCTGTGAATGTCGATGTACCAGTTGAAGAAGTGGACGCTGATTTCGCTAAGGAAGTTCAAGAAAAGATGTTCTTTAAGAAGATAGAAGACGAAGAAAGGAGTTATGAAGGTAGATTAGAACTAGACCTATTAGCTCCAATAGATGCTAAGCAAAAGAACGCCCTTGAAGAATTACTAACTCAAGTCCCAGATTTACATTTAATCAGCAATGGCGGTTCCAGCGATGGTAGCAACTGGTTGGAAATAGAGCTGAATAAGCCTATGCCGTTGGTCTCTATCCTCAAGCAAATGCCGCTAGTAAGACAAGTGGCTGCGCATGGAAACAACATTCTCGTAGCGCTGAAACTAGGCTCAAAGGATTCTTAGCCAGCAGCCTTAAAAGCATGACGGGTCGGAAGTGCCGTAAGGCACTACTGATCAGTGCACTTGGATAGCGCCAACTGCTAAGAGGCAACTCTACCGGCAATACTGACTCAAAATAAACCTATTTCCTGCACAATGCGCCAACCACATTCCGCAAGCCCACAAAACCTGAATTCGCTCCTTTTGTATTGGAGTTAAAACGCAAACACAACTGCAACCCAATTTGAAAAATATAATCTAACGTGTTAATATTAATAGTGGAATCTTAAATGGGCTGGTGGGAGGGGCGGAATTATCCTACCAAAGTTCTCCAGTTTTGAGGTTTCTTTAATTACAATCGATTACTTCTTTGTTATACAACTATGCTTAAAAGGAGGTGTGTAAAGAGAATCTTGGGAGAAAAGTGGAATCAACTGCATATCATCGGAAAAGTTATTACTATGACAATAGTTACTCTCCTTGTCAGCGGTTTTATCACTATGCTACTCGGAATCTAGGGCCTGTATTAGCCTTAGGTTCCGATGAAAGCAATATAGGCAAATCGTAACCCTGAGTTTTTCAGGGTTGCTTTTTTTATGGATAGGCTAAATCTTCCCTCTTTTAGGACTATAACTACATTCCGCACGTCCAGATATACTGAAAAGGAGACCCAATGGTCGCCTTCTCTAGTTTTAAATAATTTGTCTCTTGTTAGCACGAATGAGTGCGTCTCACAGTTTGCGAATATGCCTGCTAGTATACATGCTTCAATATTGACATATAGCGGTGAACTGCACTACCATTTCTTCAACGCTGGATAAAGAAAGAGATGCCCTGCTGTGAAGAGAATTTTAGTAACCGGGGCCTGCGGACAGGTTGGTTCCGAGCTTGTGCCAGCGCTGCGGGCCGGATATGGCGCGGACACGGT
This sequence comes from Chloroflexota bacterium, assembly GCA_018829775.1. Taxonomy (NCBI): domain Bacteria; kingdom Bacillati; phylum Chloroflexota; species Chloroflexota bacterium. Next base: position 61,858 of record JAHJTL010000075.1, read on the forward strand.
AATAGCTACGGGGCACAAGACTGAGCCCAGCCAAGAATTACTTAACGGCGGGGAATTTTGCTTTATTGACTGTACGGAAATTGAATGCGTCGCCGATATAGTGAGGAAATACAACGTCGGCACTATCTACAACCTGACCTCTATTCTATCCGCAAAGGCCGAAGCAAACCCACAGCTGGCGTGGAAGGTAAATATCGACAGCCTGCGCAATATCCTGGAAGTAGCGCGCGAGTATAAATGTGCTGTTTTCACGCCAAGTACAATAGGCGTTTTCGGCCTGGATACACCTCTGGATGATACCCCGCAAATCACCATTCAGCGTCCCAGGACGATGTACGGAATCACCAAAGTCGCTGGCGAATTACTCTGTGACTATTACCACCGCAAGTATGGCGTTGATACCCGTGGCGTCCGCTGGCCGGGTCTTATTTCTTATGTGACTCCCCCCGGCGGTGGGACGACAGACTATGCCGTGGAGATATTCTATGAAGCGGTCAAGCACGGGAAATATGCGAACTGCTTTATCAAGCAGGGGACCTATCTGGATATGATGTATATGCCTGACGCGCTTAAATCAGCGTTCCAGATTATGGAGGCTGAGCCTGACAGGCTCAGGCACAGGAATGCCTACAACGTTACTGCCATGAGCTTTGCCCCGGAGGATGTCGCCAGTGAAATTAAAAAGCACATTCCGGGTTTTACCATTGATTACAGGGTCGACCCCGTCCGCCAGGCAATTGCTGAATCTTGGCCCAACAAAATGGACGACAGTGCCGCCCGCACCGACTGGGGATGGACGCCGGAGTACGACTTAACTGCCATGACTGCTGATATGCTCAACAAGTTGTCTGCCCGGCTGAAGAAATAACCAGGTCCGCCTTCGTGCTGATGGTTGTCTGAGTTTATTGCCTTAACTTCAGGACGGTTTGACTATACACGTCAAACCACCATCAATGACCAGCGCAGCCCCGGTTATGTATTTCGCATCGTCGGAAGCAAGGAATACAGATAACGCGGCAACATCCCAGGGTTCCCCCTGTTTTCCCGTTGGGCACATCGTGTCTCTCGTTTTCATCATCTGTTCCACATCGCCACCAAAAGCACCGGTAAGAGCAGCCACAACCATAGGCGTGTTCATCATACCAGGCAATATGGCATTAGCCCGGATTCCTTTTGATGCATACTGAATGGCTACTTCTCTGGTAAAGGCAATGGCGCCCGCCTTTGAGGCGCTATAAGCAATGGTTATATACGGCAAGTTTCTGATGGCATTAATAGAAGAGATATTGATTATGGAGCCGCAGCCCTGTGCTACCATGTGGGGAACGGCATATTTACAGGTGAGGAACATACTCTTCAGGTTAACTGCCATTGTTTTATCCCAGTCTTCCTCGCTCATATCCTCCACGCCGCCTGGTATTTCAATACCTACGTTATTATGCAGAACATCAATCCGGCCATATGTCCTGAGGCATTCATCCATAATGTTCTTGCAGTCCTGCGACCTGGTCACGTCCGCCTTAACTGCAATACATTCTCCCCCTTCCCTATCAATGATATTTTTCGTTTCATCAGCAGCTTCAAGGTTTATGTCTACAAGGACAACTTTGGCACCTTCTCTGGCATATAAGACTGATGTCGCCTTTCCATTACCTACCCCCGGACCTATTGAACCCGCCCCGGTCACAACCGCTACCTTCCCCTTTAGCCTATCACCCATTTTTTCTCCTTCCTTTGTCCGTCATCGTGAGCAATATCGTAATAATCGCCTGGTCACATTCGCAACCATATGTCCTACTACTCTAAGGCACTATACCAGATAATTCTAGTAGCTGTGGTTTTTTTGTCAAGCGTTCAAAATCGCACACGCTGACGTTTTGTTGTTATAAAAATGCTAATATAATAGTGACCTGAACGGAATAAATAATAGACCGATGTTTTTAATTCAGTTTCACGGCAAATCTTTCATTATACTCTTTTTACTATTGACAGTATTAGGTGTCAGTTCTTGCTCAAGTATCCCTGAATATGAGAATGCTCGGTATCCAGCGCATAGTGCAAAACCGCAGTCAGTTCCGGTTTACTCTTATAGAATAGTCAATACTTATCCCCATGATAATGGTGCTTTTACACAGGGATTGGTGTTTGAAAATGACGTTATATATGAAGGAACTGGGCTATATGGGAAATCCTCGTTACGCAAATTAGATTTGGAAACTGGTGAAGTACTGCAAATCTATGAACTCCCTACGCATTATTTTGGCGAGGGTATTACTGTTTTTCAGGATATTATTATCCAACTAACCTGGAAATCCAACTCGGGTTTCATCTATGACAAGAACAGTTTTCAGCTATTACGTGATTTTACCTATGCAACAGAGGGATGGGGTATTACGCATGACGGAGAACGTTTGATCATGAGCGATGGCACTTCGACCTTACATTTTCTGGATCCCGAAACTTTCAGTACTATCGGTCATATCGAGGTCTATGACAATGATATCCCCATAGATAAGCTCAATGAACTGGAATATATTAACGGCCAAATCTATGCCAATGTATGGCAGACGAACTATATAGCGATAATTGATCCACAGAGTGGCCAAGTGAGCGGGTGGGTCGAGCTATCAGGACTCTTGCCGTCGCAATATTGCAGCACACCTGTCGATGTTTTAAATGGTATCGCATATGACAATGCGAATGATAGGCTATTGGTAACAGGAAAGCTGTGGCCTTGGTTGTTTGAAATAAAGTTAGTTGCTAAAGAATAATTCTTACAAATTGCACATTATCGCGAGGTGTGTAATTAAGATAACAATCGCTTGAATTGTGCAATAGAGTAATAAAACAAGCAATTGCCTGATAGATTTAAAGCTTGCCATTGGAAATTAGTTCAGGTATTGGTTCGTATTGAACAATTTTATCCAGACTTTTAACTAACCACTGATTGCCAGATAATGAAAGCACCCAGGCCAGTAATTACGACGGCGCTTCCCATGGCAATCATAGGCGCCAGTCTTGGCTTATCGAGGTAGCGGCTCGCAAAATGTGCCGCCTTGCACACGATTAATCCTATCGCCACCAGTACGGTAGCCACACCCAGACTGAACATTAAAAGATAAGACATACCGCTGGCTACCTCACCGGTGCGCAGTGAAACTAAAAGAACCACAAGGGCAGCGGGGCAGGGGACCAATCCCCCGGATATGCCCAAGCCAAAAATCTGCAGTAAGCCCCTTCGCTCCTGACCTGCCGAATGTTCAAAATGATTATGAGTGCGGTTATCATCGTCATGCGAATGGACCTGCTTTTCTCTGCGAACCATCCCTTTCCAACGGGTAATTAGCATCCATACGCCAATGATAACAACAATTGTTCCCGATATTATGCCGATAATATTGCTGCTGGCGAAATCCTTCCAAACGGAAGCAGCAAATAAAGAGATGGCTCCCAGAATGAGCAC
>JAHJTL010000076.1 GCA_018829775.1 Chloroflexota bacterium
GAATCCCTGAAAGAGCAGGATAATAACGATGATTAAAACCACAAAGAGAAAAATGGCGATATTCAGGTCCCATCTGGCGGTGCGAGCTCTATCTTTCGCCCTCTGAATGGCAAGCCGTTCCCTTTCTTTATTTTTACGCTCGGAAGGCTTATCCGCTTCCAACTTATCACCTCCGCCGTGCGCCACACCAGAAGACTCGGGGTTTTCCTGTGAATCCGCTTTCCCGATTTCCATATAGGTTATTTTCCATCAAAGTTCCGCCTCTGTCAAGACGAACTATGTTCCTGTTGAAGCATCTCTTGTTACAGAGTTATTACAGAGTTGATAAATTATTCTCTCCAGAAGGTGAACAGGCGCTTCCACCAGGGACTTCTGGCCTCTAGTCCCTTGATGACAAATATATGTTCGCATTTACCACATCGCCAGGTCCTGAACTGCTCGTTGTAGTATGTTTTTGAGCTGCCACAGCGTGGACATGTGGTGCGCATTCTGGCCTCAGTATCCTTATCCAGATTGCGCCAGTATCGGTCATACCAGCCCGGACGTGTTGGCATACTTATCTCCCGTAAACAATATTACGCTTTCAGTTGATTCCCGATTCTGACTCCAAAATCCTGACACTTGGGAAGCTCGTCTTCCGTGATTGGTCCTTTCATCCCGTCAACCTTGATGGATAACCCGGGAGCAGCCAGCAAGAGCGACGGTGCCTTCTCGCTAATCTGCTTTTCCATCTTCTTCACAGCTTTCTCAAAGTCCTTGCCCATATAGGTGTCGAAAACCGCCGTCAGCTTCCCTTCCAAGTTGATTTTACCAAGTTCATCGATAAATTTCCTGATGCTTCTGGTGGCGTTGCCTATGTGATTCGGTGAGCCGATTATAACGGCATCAAATTCAGCAAGCCCTCCCGGGTCAACTTCCCCGAGTTCACGAACAGCAGGCTCAACGGCGGAAACCTGTCTTATACCCTCGGCAATTGCGTCGGCAACGAGCTTGGTGTTGCCGTACTTGGACTCATAGATAATTATCGCCCTGACCATTTTACCTTCTTTAAATTATGATAGTTATTAAAACCAGATATATGTGTGACGGACTACATATGCAGCTCGATTATATCGCCGTCCTGCAGTATATGGTCGTGCTTGACCATGATGCCATCATGCTTCCCGGACCCCCACAGCCGGGCGAATTTGAGCTTGGCGCGGAAGTCCTTGTGCACCGCCTCGGCCGCATCTGCCAGCGTGCTTCCCCTTAGCAGAATGATAGGGTCATTCATATCCGGCTTCTGGCCCGGTGTTTTGGTGTACACGCGGATAATCCCAAGCACCTGGTAGACCTTCCGCTTCATCTCTTCCAGACCGACCCCACTCCTTGCCGAGATATAAGCAAGGGGAAGTTTTTCACCATATCCGGTCTCTATAGCAGCAAAGCCGGCGTCGGTGCCGGGAATGTCCGCCTTGTTGCCGGCAACCAGAACCCTTTGCCAACTCAGGATTCCCTCATCAGCTTCGTACGGACCGATGCTGATTCTCATCTGCCGTAACTGCTCGATTATCGATTCCATCTGCTCCACTGGCGCTTCATTCAGGTCAACCACCATCAGCAGGGCGTCTGCCCGTCGCAGCATGGGCGGCAGCCACCATTCAATCATCTGGGGCACGAGGGGCGGGGTATCGATGAGCTGAATCTGTATATTCTCATAGGGCATCATGCCGGGGCTGGCAGCGTAGGTGGTGAAAGGGTAGTCGGCCACGGCCGGCATGGCGTTGGTTACGCTGGCCACAAGCTGCGATTTGCCCGCATTGGGCAGCCCGACTACAGCCACCTGGGCAGCGCCTTCCTTCTCAATCGCCATGGACATGCGCTGGGCACCGCTCTTCTTCCCTGCCAGCTGCGTCAGCTTGGCGATTCGGCTTCTTAGCTCGGCGCGGAGGTGGTCCGTGCCCTTGTGCTTGGGCATAATCGCCAGCATCTCTTCCAGCGCCGCGATTTTTTCGGCCGGGGTCTTCGCCGCCCGGAAATTTTTCTCAGCCTCGAAATACTGCGGTGGCAAGTTGGCCGGCATATTACAGCGACTCCTTTACCTTTCTGGCTAATTTTTCCGTCATACCACTGGCGGCCGCCATTTCTTCCAGCGATGCTTCCCTGATGGCCTGAACCGAGCCGAACTTCTTCAGCAGGGCACGCTTGCGCTTGGGGCCGATGCCGGGTATGCCATCAAATGCCGAGGTGAATGATTCCCGGCGGTGCACCTTATGATAATACCCCAGGGCAAACCGATGTGCCTCATCACGAAGTCGCTGCAGCAGTCTGAGTCCCGGGGAACTGCGCGGGAGCACAATCGGCTTGAACCTCTTTGGTACATATATCTCTTCATTTTCCTTGGCCAGGCTGGCCACCGGCACTGACGTCACTCCAAGTTCACCCATCGCCGATAGGGCGGCATTGAGCTGGCCCTTGCCGCCATCTATCAGGACGAGGTCGGGAACGATTGCCCATGCATCGGGTAGAGAAGTTTCCGCACCAATGTGTTTGAACCTGCGTCGGAGAACCTCCTGAAGCATAGCGTAATCATCGGCACCCGACACCGTTTTTATCCGGAAGCGCCGGTAGTGGGCTGGCTTCGATTTCCCTTTCTCAAAGACCACCATGCTCCCCACCGCCGCTTTCCCCTGAATATCGGAGATGTCATAAGCTTCCATGCGCAGCGGCGGGTTGGGCAGTTTCAGTTCCTTTTCTATTTCGTCAATGGCCGCCTCAAGCTCCTTTGGTGTGGCTATCTGCCTGATTTTAAGCTGTTCCAGTCCCTGCCTGGCATTCTCGGCAACGATGTCCACCATGTGTTTCCGGCTGCCCCGGCACGGCACCTGGATGTCAACCCTTCCACCACGTTTGCCCTGCAGCCACTCCTTGAGCACCGCCATATCTTCAACCGGATATTGAAGCAGCAATCTGGGCGGTATATTCGGGCTGGAACTGTAAAACTGCTTTATGAAGCCGGTCATGACCTGTGGCGGCTCTTCATGCTGGGTGCCCTGCATCACAAAGCTCTCTCGACCGGTCAGCTTGTCATTGCGGATGAAGAAGACCTGAACGTACGCCTGGTCTCCGTCCTGGGAAAAAGCGATGACGTCCTGCTCGCCGCTGACCGCGGCGGCGATTCTCTGCCCCTCCACCACCCTGTCTATTGCCTGAATCTGGTCACGATACAGTGTCGCTTTCTCAAACTCCAGCGCTTCCGCCGCCCGGTCCATCTTGTCCTTAAGGTTCCTGACAACCCTGTCCTGCTTCCCTTCCAGGAACATAACGACCTCTTTAATGACCTCGGCGTATTCCTCCCGTCTCACCACGCCGATACATGGCGCGAGACATCGTCCCATATGGTATTCCAGGCACGCCCGCGAATCGGTACCGGTGATCGTCCTGGTGCAGTAACGGAAGGGAAAGATACCCTTGATAACTTTCAGCGTCTGGCGCACTGACTTGGCACTGGTAAAAGGCCCGAAATAGCGCGAGCCGTCCGGCTCCAGCCGTCGGGTAATATGTACCCTGGGCCATTCCTCTCCGAGATTTATCTTGAGGTAGGGAAATGTCTTATCATCCTTCAGCCTGACGTTGTAGCGGGGGTGATGACGTTTGATGAGGTTGAGCTCCAGAATCAACGCCTCCTGCTCGGAGGATGTCACGTAGAAGTCAATGTCGGCCACCCGGGAGACCATTTTCAACAGCTTGGGGGACAGTTTCTGGCCGGCACCGAAATATGACCTTACCCGGTGACGTAGATTGGCCGCCTTGCCGACATAAAGGATTACCCCTTCCGCGTCCCGCAGCAGATACACGCCGGGGCTGTCCGGCAACCGGTTCAATTGTTCCTCAATCAGTACGCTCGCCAAATCCGCTTCTCCACTGAATATTTTAACACAGCCACTATACAGGACAAAGCAAGACTATTAATGGTAAAGGAATATTTATATCCCTTTGATTTGACATATTATTTTTTTATGTTAAAATATTTAACGTTATGTTAAAATATATATATACGACACCGGTTCAGAGGAGGCGTGGTGAAAGAAGAAATCAACAGCTTTCTTAATTATCTGACCGTGGAGAAAGGATTTTCCGGCAATACTATCGATGCTTACCGGAACGACCTGCAGCAATTGGCCAGCTTCGCTGGAGAAGAGGCGGCAAAGGAAGGGAGCATCCCCTCATGGGAGAACTTCAACCGCCAGGTAATGCTGGCCTACATGCTCAATCTAAAGGAGAGGAATTATGCGGCAACCACCATTGCCCGCAAGGTGGCGGCAACACGGTCTTTCTTCAGCTTTTTAAAGTCCGAGGGCATCATCAAGATTGACCCGACCGAGAACATGAGCTCGCCAAGCGTGGGGAAGTCGTTGCCGAAGCCAATTACCATCAGCCAGGTGCGCCAGCTGCTGGAACAGCCGGCCAAGTCGAACACGCTGGAAGCCAGGAGAGACAAAGCAATGCTGGAACTGCTTTACGCCTCTGGTATGCGGATAAGCGAACTGGTGAACCTGAACCTGGGCGATGTCAATACCGACGAGGGATATGTAAGATGTTTCGGCAAGGGGAATAAGGAACGTATCGTCCCGATTTACGAACAGGCTGCCCGATTAGTCAAGGAGTACACTGAGGAAACGCGCCCCAAGCTGGCGCATAAAAAGGATGCGGTGGCCCTTTTTCTCAATCCCCGCGGTGACCGCCTGACCAGGCAGGGTTTCTGGCAGAAGCTGAAAGAGTACGCCAAGTCGGCGGGTCTGGATGCCCGGATAAGCCCGCATACGCTGAGGCACAGCTTTGCCACCCACATGCTGAGCGGTGGTGCCGACCTGCGCGCCGTTCAGGAGCTGCTGGGACATGCCAATATCTCCACCACACAGGTTTACACCCACCTCACCAGCGAGCACGTCCGGCGCACCTATGAGAGGTCGCACCCGAGGGCAAAGTAACTGAATAACGTAACCTGAACCTGATAGAGGAGTGACCATATGCCAAAGAAAGTAAGACGCGGCAAAGCGTTTCAGCATAAGAAAAAAAGAATGAGACAACCGGCAATTTCCACATCTACGGCATCGCCGGTTACTGCTCCAGTACAAACCCCTGCTCCGGCTCCGGTATCCCGCGCCGCCGCTACGAAAACAAAAACTCCCGCCATGAAATACCCTTTTGTTACCGCGGAGCTGCGCCGAATCGGTATGTTTGCTGGGGCGATACTGGTCATTCTTATTGTGCTGGCACTGGTTTTGTAATATGTTTGCCTGGCGGTAGAGATGGACTTGGCAACTGAAAAAGCCAGGTTAATGGAGCACCTTAGCAGGGAAATAAAGGACAGGCGAGTCCTTGAGGCTATGGCCCACATACCCCGGGAGAGATTCGTGCCGGAGGAAAGTCGCCACCTCGCCTACGAAGATATTCCACTGCCCATCGGCCTGGAACAGACCATCTCGCAGCCCTTTATTATTGCCCTGATGACCGAGGCGCTGGAACTGACCGGCGCGGAAAAGGTGCTGGAAATCGGGACGGGCAGCGGCTACCAGGCGGCGATTCTCGCGGAACTGGCCCGCTATGTGGTTACCGTGGAGCGCTTGCCGAAGCTGGCGGAGAAAGCCAGCAAGATAATCGATAGCCTGGGCTATCGCAATATTGAAATCCACCTTTCCGAGGAAGCTCTGGGCTGGCCAGAAGAAGCCCCATATGAAGCGATACTGGTTACCGCCGGCGCGCCCAGAGTGCCTGCCGAGCTAATATCGCAACTGGCCATTGGCGGACGGATGGTCATTCCGGTCGGCTCACGTTATCTTCAGGAGCTGGTGAAAATAACCCGCCAAAAGAAGAAGAACCGTGTTGAGAACTTGGGCGGCTGCCGCTTCGTCTCACTTATCGGCAAGGGCGCCTGGGGAGACGAATAGAAATTATCGAGAAGGAGGATTGATGGAAGTCCTAGAAGCAATTCGCACCCGCAGAAGTATTCGTAAATACAAATCTGACCCGGTGGATGATAAAACGCTGGAGACAGTGCTCGAAGCGGCACGTCAGGCACCATCATGGGCCAATACACAGTGCTGGCGCTTTGTGGTGGTGCGGAATGCGGAAACCAGAGGCAAACTCTCCGATACATTGAGCGAGACCAACTCGGCCAGGGATGCAGTAAGTAACGCACCTATCGTTATTGTTGCCTGCGCCGAAATGGAAAAAGCCGGCTACAAGGGTGGTCAGGTGACAACGGACAAGGGCGATTGGTTCATGTTCGACGTCGCCCTGGCCATGCATAACCTGGTGCTGGCAGCCCACGACGTCGGACTGGGGACGGTTTACGTTGGGCTATTTGACGCGAAGAAAGCTGCCGGTATCCTGTCGGTACCCGAGGGATACTGCGTGGTGGCGATAACACCTTTAGGTTACCCCGATGAAATAAAGGAGCCCCGACCGAGAAAAGAACTTGGCGAGATAGTCCATTACGACAAATGGAATGACAAATAGGACACAGGTCAGATGAGCTACCGGGGATGGATTCTGGTTGCCGTGGGGTTGTTTGCCATCGGTATGGCGTTGGGTCTGGCGATGCCCGCTGACGCTGCTGATGTCTTTGCCGAGGACCTGGTGGCTCTTGAGGAGCTGGCTAAAATCCTCGGCCCATTCGAATTCTCCACGGCCGCTTTCATCTTTCTGAAAAACGTGTCGGCTCTGCTTTTCAGCTTCATCTTCAGCCCGCTTCTCTGCCTGGTACCCGCCATCGCGCTGATAGCCAACGGCGGGCTTCTCTCTTTCGTCTCCGTTATCGTGATAGAACAGGAATCGGTCGGCCTGCTTTTAGCGGGCCTGCTGCCGCACGGTATATTTGAGCTACCGGCGCTGATTATCGGCGAGGCGGCTGCGCTCAGCTTCGGCTCGATGGCAATCATCGCTCTTATTTCCAAGAAGCGAAGAGGCCAGCTATCCCCCAACCTTAAACAAAATGTGAAATATATGGCACTGGCCTTTGCCCTGCTGCTGCCGGCGGCCATAATTGAAACCTACATCACACCACTATTACTTGGCTAAGGAGGTATATGATTATGAACGAACTGGGTCTGGCACTGCCTTTCTGGATTCTGGCGCTCATCTGGATGGCGAAAACCATCTGGCTGGTCATCATCTGTATCCTGCTCGCCTGGCTGGGTATCCGCGCCTTTGACGCGCTTACCCCCCACATCCCACACCGCCAGCGCATTGGCGAAAGCCCAATATCCATCGGATTGTTTATCGCCGGTTTTTTCATCTTGACCGGCCTGGTAATTCACGGGGCACTGACGGCACCGACGGTAATCGGCGGGCCGCTCCTCACCTACTTCTTCGACTTCAGGAGGCTGGGGCTGCTGGCACTGAGCTTTGTGGTGAGCCTGCTTGTCGGCGTGGCCCTTTTCTACCTCGTGGATAAGCTGACCCCGAAAATTCCCTTCGCCGCTATTGAACCCGAGCCAGTGGCCGTGGGCATCAATGTTTTCGGCTACCTGGTCTTCTTTGGCCTGATACTCCACGCTGCACTGACGATACCGCTATGAAAAAACTGGCGCCGTTTCTCATTCTGCTTATGGTACTGGTCGCCGGTCTGACCGCCAGTGGTTACGCCTGGGCGACCTGCTCCGAAGGATTCCATACCGTCGGCAACGATGTCTTTGATGACTGGGAAATAAGCCGCACCCGGGCCGCTGGCTCCGATGGTTTCTATCAGATAAGTGAAAAAGGGTTCCGTCCGGTCATTGTCTACGAAAGCCTGGGCGAAGAAGCTGACATAGCGTACCACCTGGGCGAACAGATGGCAGAAAAATATCCCGACCTGGAGCAGAGAGCGGAAAAGATATTTTACTATGTGCGTGACCGTGTCCGGTACACTCCGGATAAAGACCAGTTTAAGCATGACGAGTTTGCTCAGAATGCCGACGAACTGGCGGATAAAATAGCGCAAAATGGTGTTGGTCACGGTGACTGCGAGGACAGCGCCATCCTGCTGGCCGTGATGTACAAAGGTGCTGGCTATCGTTCAGCGATTGCTGTTGCCCCCGGCCATACCGCCGCCATGGTTTATCTCCCGGAATACAAGAGAGGAAGCATCTTCAAAATGAACGGCGAAGAGGGGTGGGTCTGGGCAGAAGCCACCGGCCGCAATAATCCGCTGGGGTGGGTAGACAAGGATTTAATCGCTGAAGACCTTTTTGCTTATGAAATAAAGGATGAGCGCGTTACCCGCGTGGCGCCCACCGAAGCCCCGGCGACCATTGTTACCAGCGGGGGCGGCGGCAGTGCCTCATTTCCCGTCCCGTTCTTCAGCATCATCATACTCCTGTGGTTTATCACCCGGCTCTTCCGGCGGCGCGCTCGTTAACAGCCTGCCAGCTTGCCGTGAATACGTAACAACAGGTATAATAGTTTCGAACGTTTTTTGGGAGGACAGGTGATTCCATGCAGCAGTTTGGTCTGGAAAACATCAGAAATATCGCCCTGCTGTCGCACGCGGGCGCGGGAAAAACATCGGCTGCAGAAGCGATGCTCTTCACCGCCAAGGCAATCAATCGACTGGGCAAAGTTGACGACGGGTCAAGCACCTCGGACTATGACCCCGATGAAATAAAGCGCAAGATAAGTATCAACCTGAGCCTGCTCCCCTGCCCGTGGCGAGATGCCAAAGTCAACCTCATTGATACTCCCGGCTACAGCGACTTTATCGGTGAGGTGAAGGCGGGAATCCGGGTCAGCGAAGGCGCCGTCATCGTCATCTGCGCCGCCTCAGGCGTGGAAGTGGGCACCGAGCAGGTCTGGGGATACTGTCAGGAAACCAATCTACCTCGCCTGATTTTCGTGAACAAGATGGAGCGGGAGAACGCCGACTTCTTCAAGACGGTGAATGACATTCAGGCCAGGTTTGGCCCGACGTGCCTGCCGATACAGATACCCATCGGTGCTCAGAACGATTTTCAGGGCATCGTCGACCTGCTGACGCTGAAAGCTTATACCGGCTCCCCGCCGAAGGAAGGCGAGATTCCATCCTCGCTGGAAGGTCAGGTGAATACCCTCCGGGAGAAGCTGATTGAGTCGGCGGCGGAAACGGAAGACGCGCTCATCGAAAAATATCTGGGCGGTGAGGAGCTTACCCAGGAGGAACTTACCGATGGGCTCCGGAAAGCCGTGGTGAACGGCAGCGTTTTCCCCATCCTGGCCGGCTCAGCACTGCAGAACGTGGGCATCAATTCGCTTCTGGACGCGATGGTAGATTATCTGCCATCCCCGGCGGAGCGTGAGGTGGCTGCGGTAACCGATGCCAAGGAGGAGAAAATCGAGGTCAGTGATGACGGGCCTCTGGCGGCGCTCGTGTTCAAGACGACCGCCGACCCATACGTCGGCAAGCTCACCTACTTCCGGGTATACAGCGGCGCCATCGACAGCAACTCTCAGGTCTGGAACGCCACCAGAGGCAGTGCCGAGCGGATTGGCCAGCTCTTCCTGTTGCGAGGTAAGAATCAGGAGCCGGTAGCCAAAATAGGTGCCGGAGACATCGGGGCGGTGGCCAAGTTGAACGTTACCAACACCGGTGATACGCTTTCCGTTCAGAACAAACCGGTAAAGCTTGCTTCCATTGTTTTCCCAAAGCCTGTCTTTGATGAGGCGATTTCCCCAAAGACCAAGGCCGACCTCGATAAACTGGGGACAGCGCTATCTCGCATCACTGAGGAAGACCAGACTCTCCGTGTCCACCGTGAACCCGACACCGGTGAGACCCTGCTTTCGGGCATGGGTGATACCCAGCTTGACGTAGCAGCGGAAAAGATGCAGCGCAAGTTTGGCGTCGGCGTGAACCTTTCGACGCCCAAGGTGCCCTACAAGGAGACCATTACCGCATCGGTACCGAGCGCCGAATACAAGCACAGGAAGCAGTCCGGAGGTCACGGCCAGTACGGCCATGTCATCATGCAACTGGAGCCCCTGCCCCACGGCACCGGTAACGAGTTCGCCTCGAGAGTTGTCGGCGGCACGGTGCCCAAGAACTATATCCCGGCGGTGGAAAAAGGCTTCCAGGAGGCGATTCAGGACGGTGTGCTGGCGCACCACCCGGTGGTGGATGTCAAGGCGACGCTGTACGACGGCAGCTTCCATCCGGTGGACTCCTCTGAAATCTGCTTCAAAATCGCCGGCGCACAGGCTATGAAGAAGGGGCTCTCCCAGGGGCAGCCAATCCTCCTAGAGCCCATCGTGAATATCCAGATAACCATCCCCAATGACCTCACCGGCGACATTATCGGCGACCTCAACACCAAGCGCGCCCGGGTACAGGGGATGAACCCGTCGGGCGATATGAACATAATCGAGGCCCAGGTACCGCTGGCAGAGGTGCTGCGCTATGCCATTGACCTGAAATCAATGACACAGGGCAGGGGCACCTACACCATGGAATTCAGCCATTACGAAGAAGTGCCGGCGCAAATCAGCCAGAGGATTATCGCCCAGAAGGCAGAGGAAAAAGCCTGACGACGCCAGAGCGTACCTGATTACGTAGCTCTTATTTCCTGCCGCATAAACAGGATATAGCTCGCGGCAAAGCAGACCGCGCTGAGGCTTATCAGGCCGGTGATGTGGGGCCAGATGATGAGAATGCTCTGACCGAGGCCGAGGGGATTATGCAACCAGTAAGGTTGAATACTTGAAGATACAACCCCCAGAGTTCGTACCAGTGGTACTAATATGACATTGGTAGCTTCCTGAAATAGAAAAACTGGTGAAGATCGTAACACTATTTGCTGCACTTCAAAATTACGAATAAATTCCGCTTCCGTGCCACCAGTAGTCGGGGCAAGCGCACTGGCGATTCCAGGAGCAATAAGCATAATGAATATCCAGAAAAACAGCCAGAGCGCCAGCGAGAACAGCAACGAGGCAGCCACGCGACGAAAGGTTACCGAAAAAAGTATCGATAGTCCCATCCAGAATGCCCCGTAGACAATGGTCAGGAAGAAATAGAAAAAGAGCCTGATAATTTCCTCCGCTGTCGGCGGCACCCCTATCATGCTCAACCCGTAGCCGGCTACCAGCAGCAGCATCGTTCCCACCATAATGGAAAGGATGACCACACCGGCCAGAAATTTCCCATTGATGACGCTGTCGCGGAAAACCGGCTGGGCAAGGACGCGGCTGAGGGTACCACCAGCCCGCTCGCTGTTTATGGCATCAAAGCCCAGGGTAATACCGATAATGGGAACGAGCAGGGAGACAAGGTAGGTCAGCGATGGAATTGGAATTGTGGTTCCAGCGGTGGTAAATAGTCCCAGGAAGACAATTCCTTCTGGCAGGTTCGCTGCCCGAATACCCTGTGAGGCGGCCACCAGCCCGGTAACAGTAACTACGATTATCAGAAAGAAAGAAGCGACAAACCGGATGCTGGTAACATAATCGGCTAGCTCTTTACGTATAATGGCAAACATGGATAGCTCTATTCCTCGTGAAAATACTTCATATAAACATCATCCAGTGAGAATTCCTGGACCTTCATCTGAATCAGCGGGTAATTGTTCTGTACGATGGCCTTGGAGACCTCCCGTCGTAAATCGGCATCGGTCGTGATGCTGAGCACATTCTCCTTGACCTCAATATTGACCACACCTTTGATGCCCCTGAGCACCTTAACGAGCTTCTCACCTGGCTCCTCGGTTTCCACCTCAATCTGAAAGCGGCCCCCGGCCAGCGCTTCACGGCCCAGCGTATCAATGGCCCCCTGGATTACCATTTTCCCCTTGGCCAGGATACCGATGTTGTGGCACACGCGCTGCACCTGATATAACTGGTGTGACGAAAGCACCACGGTAGTCCCCATCCCGGGCAGACCGTCTATGAGGTCGAGGAGCTGGTTAATACCCTTGGGGTCCAGGCCGGCGGTTGGCTCATCAAGGAAAATCAGTTTCGGCCTTTTAATCAAGACTTCCGCAATGCCAAGCCTTTGCTTCATGCCCCGGGAAAACTTGCCGACCGTTTTTTCTATATTCCGATTCGGCCCTGTCTTCTCCATTATCTCGCTATCGGTAAGACCCACCATTTCCAGCACCTCGTCAGCGCGCTGGCTTGCTTCGGAATAGCTGATGCCGTTCAGGTCGGCGATGAACCGCAGGTTTTCGCGCGCGGTGATGTTCTCGTAGAAACCCACCTTTTCCGGAAGATAGCCAACCTGACGCTTGACCTGAAGCGGCTCGCGGGTGGGGTTGAAGCCAAGCACACTGACCGACCCTGAAGCCGGCTCGGTCAAACCCAGCATCATGAGGATGGTCGTTGTCTTGCCGGCGCCGTTCGGGCCAAGCAATCCGAACACCTCGTTCTCCTTCACCTGAAGGTTGAGGTGGTCAACGACGGTCACCCCATCGTAGCGCTTGGTCAGTTCCTGCGTTTCTATGGCTAAAGTATCACTCATAGACTATCGCCTGCTAAACCGCATGAAGATAACCACCAGCCCCACAACGACAATGGCGATGATGATGACGCCAACCCACCCCCAGACGGTGGGCGTCTCCACGGTAACCCTGATATTCATCTTCTCGGAAGTCCTCTGAACTCCAGAAGCCCGGACGCTGATCATGTAATCGCCGGAAATCGTTTCCGGCGGCGCTTTGATATTTATGTCCACGGTCTGCGTACCCAGTGCTTCAAGCGAATCCACCTGGTCCGGTGAGAACTCAACCGACCATCCTGCCGGTTTTTCGGATGTAAAGGTGATTTTATCGATGGGCGCCGTGCCCAGATTGCCCACATTAAGGGAGAAATAATTGTCCCGGCCGGCCTTGGCTTTGGTATCGTAACGCTCGCCCGCCGGAGCCAGGAGCAGATTATATGCAGCGGTGATAACTGCCGTAATCTCGAGGGTGCCTTTCAGCTCTTCCGATTCTTCCGAGACCACGTCCAGGATTATTTTGTACTTACCCGGCTCGGGCAGTGGCCAGAACGGTGCCCGGGCGACCATCCTTGTCTTATCGGAATAGGCAACGCTGCCGGGTTTGAGGTCAATGGCGGAGATATGCTTGTCTTTCTCAAACTGGGGAGTGAAATAGACCTCCCACCCCTGGGGCGCGGTGTGAACAAGGTCAAAGGCCTTGGATTCACCCAGCATCTGGCCGACATACTTGAATTCCACCTCAAAGACGAAATCGCTGCCGGCAATCGCCTCGACACTGGGGTGAATGGCCCGCACCTCAATCGATTCCGCTGTCTCTTGTCTCCTCACGGTAACCCTGATTTCGATTTTCTCCGTAGAAGCCTGGTCTCCTTCTGCCCAGAGAGTTACGAAGTAATCTCCGGTCACGGTATCCTCAGGCGCCAGTACACTGGCATAAATTCGCTTGCTGTCAAAAGCGGCTAATGTTGGCATTCGGGGAGGGTCAAACGTGACCGTCCATCCGTCCGGCAATTCACCATTGAAGGCGATTTTGGTAACGGCTTCATCGCCAATGTTTTCCAGGTCCACCCGGATGTCCTTTGCCCGGCCAGCCAACATGATGGTGCTGTACAAACCATCAGCGGGAGTGAGCGATAGGGCGTACTGCGGCTCTTCTTCCATGATAAGGACGGGAGTAGGGGGCTCTTCCTCCTCCTGGGCAAATACGGCACCGACCGGAGAAATCGCCAGCAGACTCACCAGCACCAGGCAGATAATTCTCAGTTTTTGCATGCTATGCCACCTCACTAAGTATATTGGAAATCTCAAGTATCCAGAATGTCGAGTATTCTAATATTCCATAATACTACAAATGCAATCAGAAATTCAACACCCGGCTACATAAAGGCCATTATTCAGCTATTAATTCCCTGACCTTTTCGGTGAAGGCTGGCAGCACTTTCTTCCAGTCCCCCACCACACCGAAGCGCGCCTGGCGAAAGATATTGGCCTCAGGGTCTTTATTGATGGCTACGATGTTCTTGCACCCGGAGCAGCCCGCCATGTGCTGGCTGGAACCGGATATGGCAACGGCAATATAAAGGTCGGGAGCAACTATTTTGCCGGTGAGCCCTACCTGGACCACATCGGGCACCCAGCCATTATCGCAGGCGGGTCGGCTGGCGCCCACCGCCCCTTTCAGCATCCCCGCCAGTTCTTCCAGCTGCTTGAAACCTTCGACACTGCCAATGCCCCTCCCACCGCTTATCACCACATCGGCCGCCTCAAGGCTTATGCCTTCTACTTCCTGCTTCACCTTATCCAGGACTCTGGTCCTGATTTTCGATGGGTCCAGACCGGCCTCAATGGTCACCACCTCTCCCTTCCTTGATGTATCCGGCCCCAGCGGCGCCATGGCTTTGGTTCTCACCGTGGCTATCTGCGGGTTAAGCTCACTGGTGAAAGTGGCCCGGGCATTGCCGCCGTAAACCGGTTTGGTGCGCAGCAGGAGTTTTGAGCCTGGGTCAATGGCCAGCTCGATACAGTCCATGGTGGCAGTCGTCTCCAGCCGGAAAGCCAGCCTCGGCGCCAAGTCACGGCCGATAGCCGTCTGCCCGACAAGCAAAATGCGGGGCATGGCCTGCCTGACCACCTTCTCCATCACCGGAACATAGGCATCGGTCTGGTAATCCCGCAGTAACGAATCATCAATGAGATATACTTTATCGGCCCCAGAGGCGAAAGCTTCCCGGGCCAGGTCACTTACCTTGCTGCCAATGATGACGGCGCTTAATTCCTCACCGAGGTCATCGGCCAGTTTCCGGCCGCAACCCAGGAGTTCGGTGGCAATAGCCGCCAGCTTTCCTTCCACAACCTCGGCGTGAACCATAACGCCCTTGTATTCCGCCATATTCACTTACCTCCAGACATCCTGATAGGAGCCATCCGTTATAATAACTTTGCTTCCCGGAGTTTAAGCGCGAGGTTGACTCCCGCTTCCTCTGTGCTCTCTCCTTCAATGAATTCGCATTTGCCTTCCTGAACCGGCTGGTACAGTTTTTCCAGTTTTACTTTCCGGCCAGCCAATCCAACCTTTGCCGTCTCGATGCCGATGTCCGCTGGTTTCCAGACGGTCGGCTCTACCTTCTTCGCCGCCATAATGCCTTTTATGGTCGGATAACGGGCTTCACCGAGCTCATTGCTGACCGTAATCAGCGCTGGCAGCGATACCTCAATGACATCATAGCCATCAGCCGTCACCCGCTCCACCCGCGCTTTGTCATCGCTAACGTCTACCTTCCTGGCCAGGGTCACGCTGGGCAGTCCCAGTATCTCGGCGATACCCGAACCCGTCTGGCCGTCATCCCAGTCGGCCGCCTGCCGTCCGCAGAAAATGAGGTCGTACTCGCCTATTTTCTCGATGGCCATCGCCAGCGCATGGGCGTTTGACCAGCTATCGCCATCGGCGAAAGCCTCATCCTCAAGCAGGACAAGCTCATCAGCACCCATGGAGAGCGGTTTTTTTACCACCTCGCGCAGCAGGTTGACGCCCATGCTGAGGACGGTGATTTTGCCCCCCTGAGCATCCTTGATTCTCAACGCTGCCTCCACGGCATTCTCATCGAAGGGGCTGATTACCGGGGGCACCCCCGACGGCGCTACCACTTTTCTACCGGCTTCATCGATTTTAAAGCTGGAGGGCGGCGCCTCAGGGTCGATTACCTGCTTTACACAGACGATGATATTCACGGTCACGCTTACCTCTTTTTCCTGTAATGTTAACGCCAGAATTCAAAGAATTAATTTAACATCGGGCTAATTCGGTGTCAAGCACAGGCTGACAATACGCTCGATGCCCTGCAGGTCCGGTATTACCTCAACCGATGCCGATGGAAAACAACGCTGTATCAGGCTGGTCACCGCCCGACTCTGCCCCTGCCCGATTTCCAGCAGCATACAGCCTCGATGGTTCAATTTATCTGTAACCTGCTGGTATAGTAGCCTTATCTTATCAAGTCCATCGGCACCGCCGTCCAGGGCTATGCGCGGTTCGAAATCACCAAGCCCTGACCGTGAGATTTCCTCTTTGGTTACGTAGGGCAGATTGGCCGTGATAAGGTCGACCGGTCCCGGCAGCGGTCCCAGCATATCGCCATGCAGCAATTGTATGCGGTCGACCACCCCGTGCTTCTGGCAATTGATACGGGCCACTTCCAGTGCATCTGCGGATACATCTGAGGCATATATTTTTATCCGGGGAAGGTTCAGAGCGAGGCTGATGGCAATGGCGCCACAGCCGGTGCCAATGTCGGCGATGGCAGCAATGGTACGGGTCTGTGCCAGTTTGAGCGCTGTTTCCACCAGCAGTTCCGTCTCCGGCCGGGGAATCAAAACACGGCGGTCGATATAAAAATCGAAGCCGTAGAATTCCCGGTGCCCGATAATATAGGCCGTAGGTTCTCCACTCAGACGACGTTGAATCAGATGCCAGAACCCTTCTTCCTGTTCCGCGCTGAGCTCGCGGTCGCGTTCGGAATAAAGCCTCACCCGGTCTACCCTGAGCGCGTGCCGGAGCAGGATTTCACCTTCCAGCGACGCATCTTCAATGCTGTTTGTTGCCAGAACTTCTCGTGCTCGATGAAGAACCTGCTTCAGGGTCACGCTATCTGTTCCTCAAGCTGTCTTGCATGAGAACTGGTGGCCAGAGCGTCAACCAGCTCGTCAAGCTCTCCCTCAAGAATCCTGGGGAGGTTACGTACCGTGAGGTTGATGCGGTGGTCGGAAACACGGTCCTGGGGGAAATTGTAGGTCCGTATCTTTTCGGCACGGTCGCCCGTTCCCACCTGCGAGCGGCGCTCCGAGGTGATTTTCTCCTCCTGCTTGCGTCTTTCGATATCGAGGAGCCTGGAGCGCAGTACCGACATCGCCCGTATCTTATTCTGGAGCTGCGAGCGCTCGTCCTGACAGACAACGACCATGCCCGTGGGGAGATGGGTCATTCGGACGGCAGTGGCCACCTTGTTCACGTTCTGCCCGCCGGCACCGCCGCTGTGGAAAATATCCACCTTCAGGTCATCAGTGCCAACCTCTATGTCCACCTCCTCCGCCTTGGGCAGAACCGCCACCGTTGCCGTCGAGGTGTGAATTCTACCCGACGACTCGGTCAGCGGAACACGCTGTACCCGGTGCACACCGCTTTCATATTTCAACCGGCTGTAAGCACCTTTTCCCTTTACCTCAAAGATGATTTCCTTGATGCCGCCGATGCCGCTTTCGTTCACGCTGATGACGTCTATCCCCCAGCCTTTCGTCTGGACGTACCGACTGTACATGCGGAAAAGGTCGGCAGCAAACAGCCCGGCCTCTTCGCCTCCGGCACCGGCCCGTATCTCCACTATGATGTCCTTTTCATCGTTGGGGTCCTTGGGGAGGAGGGCGAGTTTCAATTCCCCAAGCAGCCTCTCCTGCTGTGACTCAAGGCTGGCTACTTCCTGTTTGACCAGCTCCGTCATCTCCTCATCGAGGCCGTCATCCAGCATCACCCTGGTCTCCGCCAGCGATTTTGAGGCGGCTTTGTACTTCCGGTACTTGACGACCACCTCCCCAAGGCCGGACCTCTCCTGCGCCAGCTCCTGCAGCTGCTTCAGGTCAGAGGCAATTTCAGGCCTGGACATCTGCCGGTCTATCTCCAGATATCTCTGTTCTATCCTCTCCAGCCTGTCTAACATGGTACGAACAACCTCATTCGTATTATATCACAGCCACGTCTCACGCTTAAAGATAACGTTAGACGTGACATCGGCTGTCGGATTGCAACAGGCAGCGCTGTACTGTAGTATAATTACGGGATTACTACGTAGCATCAAGCCATGTTAGCAAAAGTCAAAACCGCTGCCGTCGTCGGTCTGGAAGGGCATCCGGTGGATGTGGAGGTGGACATTTCCAGTGGCCTGCCGGCCATGACCATTGTCGGGCTGCCCGATGCCGCTGTCCAGGAAGCGAGAGAACGCGTCCGCGCCGCCATCCGCAATTCCGGCTTCAACTTCCCGATGAAGCGCATAGTGGTGAATCTGGCCCCGGCCGACCTTAAAAAAGCTGGCCCTTCGTATGACCTGCCCATTGCCGTGGGCATTCTGCTCAGCTCAGAGCAGGTGAGCGCCGATAGTTCCCGGTCCATCTTCCTTGGTGAGCTCTCCCTCGATGGCAGCCTGCGACATACCCGCGGCATCCTGCCTATGGTCGCCCTGGCCAGAGAGGGAAATATTGACGCTACCATCGTGCCCGAGGTTGATGCCAGAGAGGCTTCTATGATTGAAGGGACGAGAATCATACCCGTTGCTTCGCTGGCGCAGCTGGTCGGTTATCTTCAGGGCGAAATCAACATCCCCGAATATAAGCCTGACGAAGCCGACCTTGCGCTTAATCAGCCAGCGGCGCCCATCACCGATATGGCAGAGATAAAGGGGCAGGAGCATGTCAAACGGGCTCTGGAAGTGGCGGCCGCTGGCGGTCATAACGTTATAATGAACGGCCCGCCGGGCAGCGGAAAAACGTTGCTGGCGCGCGCCCTCTCCTCAATACTTCCTCCGATGACCGGCGAGGAAGCTTTAGAGGTTACCAAAATCTACAGCGTGAGCGGACTGCTCCCGCCCGATACTCCCATGATTCGGCGCAGGCCCTTCCGCTCCCCGCACTACACCATCTCCAATGCCGGCCTGGTTGGCGGCGGGCACTGGCCCAGACCGGGTGAAATCAGCCTCAGCCACCGCGGGGTGCTATTTCTTGATGAGCTGCCCGAATTCGGTCATTCTCTGCTCGAGGTGCTGCGCCAGCCGCTTGAAGACAAGGTGGTGACCATCAGCCGGGCGCAGGGTACTGTGACCTTCCCGTCCAGTTTCATGCTGGTCGGTGCCATGAACCCCTGTCCGTGCGGTTATTTCGGCGACCCGTTCCACAAGTGCACCTGCTCTCCAGGCCTGGTATCACGATACCAGCGGCGCATCAGCGGCCCCTTCATAGACCGGGTGGACATCTTCATCGAGGTGCCGCACATCGATTACGAGAAACTGACCGATGAGCGCCTGGGAGAACCATCGACAACCGTGCAGTCCAGAGTCTCGGCTGCCCGTTCCCTTCAGCTGGAACGGTTCCGGGGAACGCTTCTGACCTGCAACGCCGATATGACGCCATCTGAAATCAGGGGTTTCTGCCAGGTGGAAGAAGCGGCCCAGGGTCTGTTAAAAGTGGCCATGAAGCAGCTTTATCTTTCGGCGCGGGCGTTTCATCGCGTCCTCAAGCTGGCCCGGACTATCGCCGACCTGGAGAATTCTGATATAATTAAAGCCCACCATGTGGCGGAGGCCATTCAGTACCGACCGAGAAGGACGGAAATATAAGTTACTCAATGGGGAGGAGAAAATGATGCGCTGGACTGGGAGACATTTTATAAAATTTGTTGCAATCATCGTGCTTTTAGCTGTGGCAATAATAGTCTCTGGCTGTGAAGATTTCGGCACCTTTCCTGCCCCTGAACCGCCGGCACAGGAACCGAAAAAGCCGGTGTCGACCACCTTCATCAACACTGAGGACAGGGCGGTCCTCGCCGTCTACGAGCATTTGCTGAGCCTGGCGGAGAGCCACGAAGCAAAATCCTACCTTGCCGAGTTCTCCGCCGTCAGTGACAACTGGAGTGCCGAATCAGAGCTTTTCAAGGATGGCAGCAGCATCTGGTACGCCAAAGTTGATATGAGCGGGGTAGAGAACTGGAAAGAGAAGCCTTACTGGCAGCAGGCAAGCTGGTTCGTCTATCAGGACGGCCGGGTGATACCGTCGAATCGACTTCAGGCCAATGCGCTGCTGATTGAGGCTGACCTCCAGGAGCTCAGCCTGCCCCCGCCCACTGAATAAAACATCATTTCGGGGACAGCTATAAGGCTAAAAGGCAAAAGACTCCGCCCGCTACCAACAACACCCCACCGAGAGCGATGGCGATAACGCCGCCTATTTTCAAGGCGCCGGGCTGTGGGCGTGGCGGCCAGTGTTCCATAAATTCGCGGGTATCTCCGGGGCGCTTCGCCACTTCCCTATAGTAGCTATCTTCTTCCCGCTTGCCCCAGGTATACATCAGTATGCCGATTACTAAAAACAGGCCACCGACGCCAATCAGTATTAAACAATCCCGTATTAGCATGCCCCACCACCCTCCGTAAACCGGAGTTTTGTTAGTGGTAACTATAGGCTATTCTGGCCTCTTTTTCAACCAGGTCAGTGAGGCTGGGATTACTTTATATCCGCTTTGGCGCCAGCGGCTTCAATTTTTTCCTTGATGGTAGCCGCCTCTTCCTTGTTTACGCCCTCTCGCACTGGCTTGGGTGCACTCTCCACCAGGTCCTTGGATTCCTTCAGACCAAGTGTGGTTACCTCGCGCACTGCCTTGATGACGGCAATCTTGTTGGCGCCTACGTCGGTGAGAATGACACTGAACTCGGTCTGCTCTTCAGCTGCTTCGGCAGTCTCTGCCGGCGCTCCCGCCGCCGATGCCGCGGCTACCACAGGCGCCGCCGCCGTAACGCCAAACTCGGCTTCCAGCGCTTTGACCATGTCTGCCAGCTCAATCACGGTCATTTTCTTGATGGCATTCATTATCTCCTGAATGGCCGGAGATACCTTGACCTTCTCTTTGGCTGGTGGGGCCGGCGCTTCCGCAGCCTCCTTCTTCGCCGCCTTTGGCTTCTCCTCTGCTTTGGGCTTTTCTTCCGCTTTTTCGGCTGGCGGCTCTTCTTTTGCCTCAGCAGCTTCCTCAGCTTTAACCTCAGTTACCTCCGCCTCTTTTTCCACCGGAGCTTCGGCTGCCTCTTCAGTCACTTCTGGAGCGGCTTCCGCTTCCTTCTCCGCAGCGGGTTGCTCCTCCGCTTGTGCTTCAGCTTCAGTTACTTCCTGTGTCGCTTCCGCTTCTTTCTCTTCTGCCATTTTATCCTCCCTCAAGTTGTTGTGCTCTCGCTTGCAGTACCCCCACAAGTCCCCTCATGGGGTTGGCTAGACAATTAACCAAACGGTAAATAGGACTCTGCATCCCGGCCAAAATTTTGCCCAGCAGTACTTCCGTGGACGGCAACGAGGCCAGGTTTTCGATATCCGCCGGAGTAAAAATCCTATCACCGGCAAAGCCTCCTTTAATAGTCAGTTCCATTTTCTGTGTCCGAATGTAATCGGCCAGAACCTTGGCCGGCGACACGATGTCGCCATAGCCGAAGGCAATCGCCACCGGCCCCTCAAAAAAGCTGACCAACTCGTCTTTACCCGCTTTCTTGGCGGCAAACCGTGCCAGCGTGTTTTTCACCACACGGTACCTGACTTCTGAATTCCTGAGGCTGCGTCGAAGGTTAGTCATCTCGACAGTAGTCAGCCCCCGATAGTCGGTCAGGATACCGATACTGCACTCAGAAAGCACCTGGCTAAGTTCATCAACGACCTGCACTTTCTCTTCTCGCGGCATTTTCAATACCTCCTGAACATCCCGATCAAATCATAAAAAATCCCTGCGCCTTCCGCACAGGGACATTGAAATCCAGTTTACCCAGATTCTCTATCATCCTCGGCAGGCACAAAATTAAGCCGTTTCCGGCACCCACTGTCTCAGGACACGCTATTCAATTATCGTATCTATTATAGCCGGTTTAACCGGAAAAGTAAATCATCCTTAACTGCTGGTGAGCGCCAGGGTCGGTTTGAGGTCAAGCTGTATTCCCGGCCCCATGGTCGTCGTCAGAACGGCCGTCCGGACATACTGTCCCTTGGCACCACTGGGTTTGGCCTTAACCACCGCTTCGACGAGGGCCGTCAGGTTGCCCATCAACTGCTCATTATCAAAGCTGGCCTTGCCCAGCGGTACATGGATGATGGCGGTGCGGTCCAGCTTGAATTCAACGCGACCTTTTCTTGAATCTTCGATAACGCGGGGGAGGTCCTCAGCAGGGACAACGGTTCCTGATTTGGGATTAGGCATCAGCCCTTTCCGCCCCAGAATCTTGCCCAACTTGCCGACCTTGCCCATCATTTCCGGTGTAGAAATGGCGGTATCAAATTCCAGCCAGCCATCCTCTATTTTCTTGACCAGTTCATCCCCACCGACGTAGTCGGCTCCGGCGGTCTCGGCCGCTTTGACTGCTTCGCCCTGGGCGAAGACGAGGACCTTTACCTGTTTGCCCAGCCCGTGAGGAAGAAGCGCCACACCGCGAACCTGCTGTGAGGCATTGCGCGGGTCAACGCCCATGCGAAGGTGCAGTTCCACGGTTTCGTCAAATTTGGCGTGCGCCGTTTTTCTCGCAAGTTCCACCGCCTCCTCGGGGGCATACGTTTTCGTCCTTTCGATTACCTGGACTGCTTCGTTGTATTTCTTACCGTGTTTAACCATCTTCCTGTTCCACCTTGATTCCCATACTTCTGGCGGTACCGGCGATGATTTTTTCCGCCTCTTCTATGCTGCTGGCGCTCAGGTCCTTGGCCTTAACCTGGGCGATTTCGCGCAACTGGTCACGGGAAAGGGTGCCCACTTCTTCATGACCGGTGCTGCCGCTCCCCTTCTCCACACCGAGCGCCTTCTTCAGCAGGTCTGTGGCCGGGGATGTCTTGGTAATGAAGATGAAGGACCTGTCCTCAAAGACGGTAATCTCCACCGGAACGATGGAACCGGACTGCGATGATGTGCGGTCGTTGTATTCTTTGCAGAACTGCATGATGTTTATTCCATGCTGACCCAGTGCCGGACCGACCGGCGGTGCCGGATTCGCCTGTCCGGCAGGAATCTGCAACTTGATTATCGCCCTGACCTTCTTCGCCATATTATCTCCTCAAACGATTTAAAGTTTTTCCACCTGTAAAAAGTCGAGTTCTACCGGTGTTTCCTGGCCAAAAAGGGACAGCAGTACCTTGACTTTGCCCTTCTCGGTATTGATTTCATCCACCAGGCCAACAAAATCGATAAACGGGCCATCGGTGACCCTGACGCTCTGCCCGCGGCGGAAGCCAACCTTCACCTTGGGCGCCTTGGCTTCCATCTGCCTCAAAATCTGGCTGACCTCATCCTCCTGGAGTGGCGTTGGCTTGTTGCCGCTCCCCACAAAGCCGGTAACACCGGGCGTATTCCGCACCACACCCCAGCTCTGGTCGGTCATTTTCATCTGCACCAGGACGTAGCCGGGCAGTATTTTCTTAGTCACGGTACGTCTCTGGCCGTTTTTTACCTCAATTTCATCTTCGGTGGGTATCACCACCTGAAGGATTTCGCTGCCAGAGTCCATGAATTTGATGCGCTGCTCAAGGTTCTTCTTTACCCTTTCCTCATACCCCGAGTAGGTATGGATGACGTACCAGCTTGCTCCGTTATCCGACACAAATTACCTCACCGGTTATTTTTTGGCTTATGCATGATGCGGTCCTATCTGCGGTCATTGACGTAAATAAGCGTTCAGCGGCCCACAAGAACATTTTCGACGAGGGCGGAAAAACCGAAGTCTATTGCCCCCAGAACCAGCCCGGCAGCTACCGAGATTATCAGCACCAGAGTTGATAGATAAAGAACCTCACGCCTGGAGAGCCAGACCACTTTCTTCAACTCGGTGATAATCTCGCCGATGAATCTTAACCGTGAACGCTTGGTTGTCGCCGAATGATGTGCCGTCGCAGGCATTTCTACCCCTCCAACATGCCGTACTACTTAACCTCTCGATGAAGTCGCACCGTACGACAACGAGGGCAGTACTTGTTCAATTCCAGTCTCTGAGAGTCATTCCTACGGTTTTTAGTCGTGGTATATGTTCTCTCCTTGCACTCAGTACAGGCGAGATGGATTATACCTCTTGCTTCACTTTTCTTCGCCATAAACCTACTCTATGATTTTGCTGATGGCACCAGACCCTACCGTCCTTCCTCCTTCTCGGATGGCAAAGCGCAGACCTTTCTCCATAGCCACGGGATAGATGAGCTTTAACTTTATGGTGACGTTGTCACCGGGCATAATCATCTCCACTCCCTCCGGGAGTTCGACGGAGCCGGTAACGTCGGTGGTCTGCATGTAGAACTGTGGCTTGTAACCATTGAAGAACGGCGTATGCCGGCCGCCTTCTTCCTTTTTCAGAACGTAGACCTCGGCTTCGGCATACGTATGCGGTTTAATCGAGCCGGGTGCCGCCAGCACCTGACCGCGCTCGATATCTTCTCGCTCAATGCCTCGGAGAAGGATGCCTACCGCATCACCAGCCTCGGCATAGTCCAGCGTCTTGTGGAACATCTCCAGGCTGGTGGCCACCACTTTCTTTGGCTCATGGTGCAGGCCGACGATTTCAACCTCATCTCCGGCTTTAATCTTGCCACGCTCAACCCTGCCGGTGGGCACCGTGCCGCGTCCCTTGATGCTGAAGACGTCTTCCACCGCCATCAGGAACGGCTGGTCCTGGAGTCTGTCTGGCACCGGGATATAGTCATCAACGGCTTCCATCAATTTCAGTATCGGGCCACACCACTGGCATTCACTCTTGCCGCAGCCGCACTCCAGCGCTTTCAGGGCGCTGACGCGTACCACCGGTACTTTGTCTCCCGGGAACTCGTAGTTGCTGAGCAGCTCCCTTACCTCCATCTCCACCAGCTCCAGCAGTTCCTCATCCTCCATGGCGTCTACTTTATTTAAGGCCACCACGATTCGTGGCACCATCACCTGACGCGCCAGGAGAACATGCTCTCTTGTCTGCGGCATCGGGCCGTCGGGAGCACTGACTACCAGAATGGCACCATCCATCTGGGCGGCACCGGTTATCATGTTCTTGATGTAGTCGGCATGACCCGGGCAGTCGATGTGGGCGTAATGCCGCTTATCCGTCTCATATTCAATATGGGCGATGGCAATGGTCAGACCGCGCGCCTTTTCCTCAGGAGCATTGTCAATCGAATCAAAGGCACGGAACTGGGTGGCGCCGTAGGCCTTGCCCAATACCAGTGTGATCGCTGAGGTCAGCGTTGTTTTACCGTGGTCAACATGACCGATGGTCCCCACGTTTACATGTGGCTTGGTTCTTTCGAATTTCTGTTTTGCCATTTCAACCTCCGTTTTCTACCGAGCCCACAACCAGATTCGAACTGGTGACCCCGTTCTTACCAAGAACGTGCTCTACCGACTGAGCTATGTGGGCATAATTACGTAGCTAATTTTAGGGTATTGAAAATGAAAAGTCAACAACCGACCCGTTCTCACCGTGAGGGCGGATGCCGCTTCCCGGATACAGTTTCTATGGTGGAGGGGACAGGATTCGAACCTGTGTAGCCCTTAGGGCGGCAGTTTTACAGACTGCTCCGATTAACCACTCCGGCACCCCTCCACAACCTCGATTCCCGGAGCCTGAGGGGGGATTCGAACCCACGACCTGCTGTTTACAAGACAGCTGCTCTAACCAACTGAGCTACTCAGGCGATGGCCTGGCCGATTTTGAACCAACCAGCTAGCTATTATAAAGAACGGCGAAGGTAAAAGTCAAGCTGCATAGTTTATGTAAAGTTTTATACGTTCAAACAGGGCACGAATTACCTGCCCTTTTCTACCAGGTGCTATAATATCCAGCAAGAAGCCTCAGAGCGGAGAGGAGCATGTTCATGGCTGAAAATCTTTTTATCGTACTTTACCTGGCCGGCATGGTCCTGGGGTCGACCATCAGGGCCTGGTACGGAAGAAAGTTCCGACAGGACAGAAAAGCGATTTATCGGCAGGAAGGCCTGCTTGTTTTATTATTGGCGTCCCTGTGGGGAATCGCCATACTGCTGCCCTTCTTTAACCTGTTCACCGACTGGCTGGATTTCGCCGCGTATCCGCTTCCGGGCTGGGCGGGGTGGCCGGGCGTGGCCATCTTCAGCGTTGCCCTGTGGCTGCTCTGGAGGTCGCATGCCGATTTAGGTCGCAACTGGTCGGTGGCCGCGGAAGTCAGGGAAAGGCAGACGTTGGTCACCAGCGGCGTATTCAAATATATGAGGCATCCAATGTACTCGGCACACTGGCTGTGGGGAATCGCCCAGGCGCTGCTGGTACACAACTGGATTTCCGGCCTGGCCAGCCTCGTTATTTTCATTTCTGTGTATCTGCTGCGTGTTCCGCGCGAGGAACGGGTAATGCTCAACGAGTTCGGGGACGAGTATCGTAAGTATATGAAAAGAACCGGACGGGTTCTGCCACGCCTGTGGGAATAACCTGCCTGTAGTTACAACTTAAAACAGGAGGTATCGTTCTCTTCTGCGGATAATGAAGCCGGCAATCAGCCCCACAACGAGCCCGCCGAGGTGTGCCTGCCAGGCGACGGATGGCAAAAAGGAGAGAATGACGAACCCGCCGAGCACGGCCACGAAGAGGGGCATCGGAATAGGGATGGGGAAAATGATTACTGGCAGCCGTGGCTGCATCATCACAAGCGCTCCCGCCAGAGCGAAGACAGCCCCCGAGGCGCCTAGGGCTACCGAGTACGGTGCTAATCCCGATAGGAGCAATAGAAAAATATTGGCAATGATACCACCAACGAAATAGACTATCAAAAAGCGCCTTTCGCCAACTAGGCGATTGAAATATGTACCGAAGAAGTAAAGAGTTATCATATTACCAAATATGTGCCAGAACCTGGTATGCAGAAATATACTTGTTAGTATTGTCCAAGGCTGTGTCCAAAACTGTGCTGGCATTGGTAGCGCTAGACTCAGAAATATCTTCTGAGCAATTAGCGGCGATATTATAACTAATATAAAGACAATCACATAGACAAATAAGTTGGCGATTATAATTATCAATACGGGACTGAGCCCATCAGTTTGGTAACCGAACCTAACTCTCATGTATTAAGCAATTTCCTTTAGGGAAGTTATATATTTCATATTACCGTATTTAACGTCCCTAAACAACGACGGACGTGAAATGCTAAAATAACATCGGGCCTGTTTAAAAGGGATACTCCGTCCCTACACATGATTAGTTTATCTTTTGATTTATGGTGAGGTATGAGTGAATATATCATTGAAGTAGAGAGTCTGGTTAAAAAGTTCGGCGACCTGGTGGCGGTTAACGACATCAGCTTCAACGTGACGTCGGGGGGAATCTTCGGTTTTCTGGGCCCTAATGGGGCGGGCAAGACCACTACCATCAATATTCTATGCACATTGACCCGGCCGACTTCAGGTCGGGCCTGCATTGCTGGTCTGGACGTGGTGCGCCAGCAGAGCCAGGTACGCCAGATGATAGGCCTTGTCTTTCAGGACCCCAGCCTTGATGAAAGGCTCAGCGGTCTGCAGAACATGCGTTTTCATGCCCTCGTTTACGGTGTACCCACTTCAGTCCGCGAGCAGCGCATCGAGCAGTTGCTTCGCATGGTGGAGCTCTGGGACAAGCGCCACAACAAGGTTCAGACCTTTTCCGGAGGGATGAAACGGCGACTTGAGCTGGCGAGAGGGCTACTGCACCACCCCAGGGTGCTCTTCCTCGATGAGCCGACGCTCGGGCTTGACCCGCAGACGAGGAACCGCATGTGGGAATATATCCTCGAGCTGCAGCGGCAGGAAGGGACGACCGTTTTCCTCACCACACACTACATGGATGAAGCGGATAAAGCCGACCGCATTGCCGTTATCGACTATGGAAAGCTCATCGCCATGGACACGCCAGCAAAGCTGAAAAAAATGGTGGGCAAGGACATTGTGTCGCTGAAGACCAATGATAATGATAAGGCAGCGGAGGAAATCAGGCTGCGCTATCAGATTGAAGCCAGACATGATGGCGATGGACTTTGCTTTGAGGTCGCCAACGGTGAAGAATTTCTTCCCGTTTTACTGCGTGAATTCAACATCCGTATAATCGGCGTGAGCATGCGCCGCCCGAGCCTCGATGACGTGTTCCTCAAGCTCACAGGACATGAGATACGGGAGGAAGATGTCAGCGATACATTCAAGACAATGGTTCGCCAGCATGGCCGCCGTTTGCGGCGCTAGGAGGATAACATGAATCAATTGCGTGGTATCTATATTATCTGGTATCGTGATATATTGCGCTTCTGGCACGACAAGATGCGTTTGATAGGGTCACTTACCTTTCCGCTCCTGTTCCTCTTCGTCTTCGGCAACGGGCTCAGCGCCAGAATGGGCGTCCTGGGCGGGGGCTTCGACTTCACCCAGTTCATCTATCCCGGCATCATTGGCATGACGGTGCTGATGACTTCTTTCATGTCCGGGATTTCCGTGGTCTGGGACCGTGAGTTTGGCTTCCTCAAGGAAGTGCTGGTGGCACCGATAAGTCGTGCCGCCGTTGCTATCGGTAAGACATTGGGGTCCGCCACCATTGCCTCGTTTCAGGGAGTGCTGATACTCGCGTTTGCCCCACTCATCGGCGTTTCCCTTTCCATCGGGACGGTGCTGGCGCTCCTGCCGCTCATGTTCCTGCTGGCCACCGCTTTGGGCTCATTCGGCGTCCTGCTGGCCACCCGAATCCGTTCCATGGAGGCATTTCAGGCCACGATGCAGATGCTGATGTTCCCCATGGTATTTCTTTCCGGGGCGTTCTTCCCGTTGCAGGACCTGCCGCAATGGATGAACGTGCTGGTGAAGGTCAACCCGGCCACCTACGGCATTGCTCCCATCCGCCAGGTGGTGCTCGGCTCGGCCCCGGACGCAACCTACGGTATCAGCCTTTTCGGGCACACGCTGACGCTCTGGAATGAAGTCGCCATTCTGGCTGCCTTCGGGGCGGCGATGATTCTACTGGCCATATGGTCGTTCGGCAATCAGGAGTAATCAGCTTGACTTTGTTTGCCTGAATAACGATAATGAAGGTGGCCTT
Source organism: Chloroflexota bacterium (assembly GCA_018829775.1). Classification (NCBI taxonomy): domain Bacteria; kingdom Bacillati; phylum Chloroflexota; species Chloroflexota bacterium. Next base: position 28,758 of record JAHJTL010000076.1, read on the forward strand.
TCCGGTCGTTCCCCGATAGCTCAATGGTAGAGCGGGCGGCTGTTAACCGCTAGGTTCTAGGTTCGAGTCCTAGTCGGGGAGCCATCGATCCCACTAGCCCCACGCCTTGAAACGGAACTCGCCGGAATCCAAAAGGGGGCCACACGCCTCATCAACTAAGCACATGAGTATTTCCTAATTCGAAAGAGTGCCACGCTGAGAATCTAGGTTAATCGCGTTAGATTGCGGTGTCAGGATAAGTAGATAATGGAGATGCCGCCGACAATCATGGCTGTGGCTATAAATCTAAAGACTAACATTGTCTTGCTGGTAGTTGACTTTACCAGAAAATGGGGTAAGGAGTAGTTGAGAATAAGTGCATATATCGTAACAAAAATGGGGCGACTGCTGATAATAGTGGAGACCAGTGAGACAGGTCCTCTCGACAGTGCCCAGAATGACCCGGTTAGCGCTATTGGCGTTAAAGTCTCATTAAACGCCATCAATCCAAGCGAACGGTTCCTGTGATTCATATCCCTCAGCTGCCGTATGACGTGAGGCCGCATGGAGAAGACGAAGAATATACCGAAGATACAGAACGCATTGACAGAGAACATATTCCAGAAAGAGAAGTAGGCAAGGGCATACTTGCTGGTGATGTCCGCCATAGCTAATAACAGACTGGAACCAACCAGAGCCAAGAATGGCTTACCCGGCCATACAGCATTGCCGAACGGGTTCTGTTTAAATGATACGATGACGGCTCCCGCAACAACAATAACTATCGACAGCCACTGTAAAGGGCTGATGGACTCTCCCAGCAACGGCACAGCTATAAGCGCGACAAAGATCGGGTAGGTATAGACCACGGGCACAACCCGCGAAATCTCCTCCTTCTTCAATAAATATATCATGATGGTTGCCCCGGCAATGCGGATTATACTGGAGCCGAATGCCACCGTTAACGGCCACAAGCCGATATTTTCAGGAAATGGAAACAGGTAAAAGAAGAGCGACCCATAAAACAGGTGAATAACGCTGATCGGCAGCAGAAATGCTCTGAGGCCAGGCATACGCTTGGAGATGAGGTGGCTGTCAATCGTAGTAATTATGCCATAGATAGCCGCGCTCAATATGGCGATACTGGCCCAACTCATGGAGTATCAATACTCGCTTCCACGAAAGCAATCACATACCAGCTTACACTATCCAAAAGAAAAGGGGAAACCGTCCCCATGTAACACGCCACTCTATATTAAGTTCATTTCATAGCTTCACCATTGCTATTCCTTTGACATCCTCATATAAGGCGCGGAGCGAGGCTCGCCGGGAGCCAAAGGAGTAGCGTACGCCTCATGTATGGGCCTCCGTACCTTTCCCTACTCGGCGGAGCGCTTTGTAATTCGAGGAAAGATACTTTACACTAAAAAGACTAAATAGAGGAGGGTGTTACGATGGAAACTGAGGAAAAGCAATTGGAGCTTTACAACAGTCTAATGAAGTATAGAGATAAGCGGTCGCAGGTATTGCCAGATGTAGCGGCTGCAGGAAATGCGTTAGGGGAAGCGGTTTATAGTGATGGGGCACTTAATCGTAAGGTTAAGCGCCTAATAGCTATGGCCGTGGCACTTGGTATCGGGTGCATGCCCTGCATAATAGCTCAAACTAAACAGGCAGTTGAAGCTGGAGCCACGAAAGAGGAGGTTCTGGAAGCTGCCTCAGTGCTTCTAGCCATACATGGTACTAGCGGTTATTCTGAATCTTGGAGGGTGGTTAAAGTACTGGAAGAGTTGGGAATGATGTAGATAACCAAGCTATATTGAAGGCGGTTACTATGACCTACCCCCACGAGCCCCACGCCGCGAAACGGGGCTCACCGGGGGCACACATCCTGGCTTATCGTGCAATCACGTTGACTGTACTCTTCCCCCAACACTATAATATAGCTTCGATAGCGATTAAGTTTAGAAAACTAGAGGAGGTGCAGCTATGAAGCTATGGGGTTTTGGAGAGCGATCAGCAGAGCATATATTCATTCGTCTTCTGGGAATAGCCATACTAATTGTCGGTATTGTTACTGGAGCTTTAAATGTAACATTTGGCGGTTTCACCCCTATCCTGTGGTTTTTATTGGCTATTGTTGTATTCATGATCGCGATTTGTACCGAGGTATTAAGAATAGCAGATTTCTTGGAGAGCAAAAAATAGAAGTAGGAAATCTGTATGGTTAGTGAAACGGTACCTGCTGCTGATTAATCACAAAGCTTCTCAGGTCTGGTCTTACCCCACGAGCCCCACGCCGTGGAACTGAGTCTGCAATCACCAGGAAGAAATCATTGCGCCCATCCCCACAATACCAGCACCAACTCGCTATGGGAATATTATTTATGCCACAAAACAGAGAATAAGAAAATCGCCGACGCAATTATGTGATAAAAGTCGCTGATGTTTATCTAAAAAAGAAGCACCATTAAATATGTAGTCGCATTGAGCTAGATTGGAAAAGAGGTGCTATTTTATGAAACCTAAACTGTATATCATAATACCTTTCACAGTGGTCCTTCTTTCTGCATTTACCGCGGGAATTTACTTCGCCATTGATAAAGCGGGATTTATCAGCGACGTCAAAACTGAGGAGCTGCAGACCGTAGAGATTCGGGAATATGAGGGGAAAAATCTGTCCTCGGTCAATGACTTCCGCGAGAACTCCATCAAGGGGCCTCAGTACGTTGATACCGCCACGTACCAGCTTGAAGTCACCGGGCTCGTGGAAAAGCCTCTGAACTTCACCCACGAAGAGGTGATTGACAGCTACAAACACTACGAGAAAATGGTGAGGCTGGACTGCGTAGAGGGGTGGAGCGTCAACATCCTCTGGGAAGGCATGCTGGTGAGGGATATACTGAACGACGCCGGAGTATTGCCGGAGACCAAGAAGGTCATCTTTCACGCCTATGATGAGTACACCACCTCCTTTCCCCTAGACTACATCATGGGCAATGACATCATCATGGCCTACAAAATGAACGGGATTATCATGCCGCCGGAACGGGGCTATCCTTTCCAGCTCGTCTCCGAGAGCAAGTGGGGCTATAAATGGATAAAATGGATAACCAAAATTGAGCTCTCGGATGACGAATACCACCGCGGCTACTGGGAAAGCCGTGGCTACTCCAACCATGCAGACCTGGACGAAAGTTTCTTTGAGTACATGCCTTGAACCTAGTGTCCGTCCACACTCGTTATTAAGTATTCGATGGTTTCCAGCCTACACTTTTGGTCGGTGAAGCTCATTTGCTACATTTGATAGAGGGATGACACCATGAAGGCACCATCCCGGTGATATAGGGATAAACGTATTACTCATTATCGTGGCAGCTTAAGCACGTCTCATTAGTTCGCCCGCTATGATCTTCAGGGATTTTGGGTGCTTCAGCAATTCCGGCTTCGTGGCAGGCTAAACAGGCGGAGCGTCCCTCTATAGTATGCGGGACTGGAGGAGGAGTACTCGGCTCTGGAGGAGCTGGCGATACTTCCTCAGTGGTTTGTGGCTCTGATGGCGGGGGTGGTGGAGGAGAAGGTGCTTCGCCTTTCAAACTGGAAAGATAGGCTGCAATGTCTCTAATTTGTTCTGGAGTAAGAACATCACGGAAGGTTGGCATGGTAGCACCAGGCAGAACTGACTGAGGATCATTGGTAAAGGCCTCTAGAAAACTCATGGTGCGGCGCTCTCCGATTGTTGAAAGTTCAGGACCGAGTGCGCTACCCTTATCGTTTATCATGTGACAACTTAAACAGTGCTCCTCAACTAGCATCGGTGCCTCTGGACTGAAGCTGACCGGTGCTCCTACGGTTTGCAGGTAGGAGGTCAGCGACTCCAATTCTTCATCAGTGAACAGAAGCTTGGGGTGCAGTGTAGTCGGAGTCATGGCATGGGGGTCCCGTAAGTAGGTGGAAAGTGTCTCTCGGTCAAGTTGACTGCCAACGCTAGATAGATCAGGCCCTATGTTACCACCTACTCCACCAATGCTATGACAGTAGGCACAATTTATCTCTTGGTAAATATCTCGCCCAGCCTGCACCAATGGGCTTTCTTCACCAGCTGGTGTGGCTGGGGCTGACATAGCTCCAGCCGCTTCCAAGAGGGCAAATATTATTACTACCAAAACTCCGCTGCCAATGACGCGTTTTCTCTGTATCCAGCCTCTTCCCAGACCACGGTCTATGAAAGGCACCAGAATGAGTATCAATAATGCAATCATAGGTATAACGACTGCCGCCACTGGTTCCAGCCAGCCGGGGAAGAGCTTAAGGAATTGGAAAAAGAACAAAAAATACCACTCCGGTCGGGGATTATAGGTGGTGCTGGTTGGATCGGCGGGAGGTTCGCTTGTAACCGGGAAGAGAATTGCTAGGACAATAATAGCCGTTACCACCAGCAAAGCTATCAAGGCATCACGAGCTAAAGTTTGGGGGAAAAATATTTCACCGCCTTTCTTGCTGGCCTCATAATTCTCTTGGTAACTTTCCCTTTTACTTTTACCTCGAGATAGTGACGGTTTCATCTATGCTCCTACCAACCAATAATAACCAGAGCTACTTTTCCGGTGGGGCTGAAATCCCCTGCTTTATCACCAGAAAGATGTGAGTTACGATGAGCAGAATAATTAGTGGCGGAATAACACCAATATGAAAGGTGTAAAACCGAGTGAGAGTCAGAGCGCCTATACTGCTACCACCAACAAGAACTTTCTGGATCCAAGGTCCTACCACTGGTGCTTGACTGGCAATACCAGTACCTACATTAGTTGCCCAGTAGGCTTTCTGATCCCAGGGAAGGAGATAACCCGTGAAAGAAGCTCCCATAACCAGAATGAGCAGTAAAACACCTACAACCCAGGTCAGCTCTCGGGGGTATTTATAGGCAGCCATGAAAAAGGTACGCAAAAGATGCAAACCAATCAGAACTACCATGGCACCGGCTGACCAGGAATGTATGCTGCGAATAAAACCCCCGAAGGGCACCTCATGGGTAATATATTGTACGCTTTCATAGGCATGGTCTGGTGATGGGGAATAGTTCATCATTAAAAAAAGCCCGGTGAATGAAAGTAGAAGAAAAGTAACTAGGGTGGCACTACCCAGTGTATACCACCAGCCAACGCCCCGGGACACTTTCCGGTAAAGAAACCAATTAATGTTCTTCCTTATCTCTAGCCTTTCTTCAAACCATCCGCTTATGTTTGCCATGGTTACTGCTTCCTTTCCTTTGTAATCTGGCCACTTGCCAGGATATTCCCCCCTTCGATTGTGATTTCTAACCTGTCCAATGGGCGGGGTGGAGGTCCCTGGAGGACATTACCTTCAATATCAAACTCCCCATCATGACAAGGACATTTAAATATCTGTTTATCTTCATCCCAATAATAAGGACAATTCAGATGAGTACAGCGAGGGTCAAAAACAATGAATTCCTCCTTATCTCTATTGACTATCCAGGCTCCTTTACTCCGTGTGGTGATATACCAGCCGTCACGCATTCTCTGCTCATAAGTTACGAATGTGGGTTGACCTGCTGGTATATCAGTGGTGCGAGCAATAGACGTAAGTAAGGGGGTACTCTTTTTCCAAATCGGCGAAAGAAAGTAGCCTATTAATGGAGACGCTACGGCAACTGCGATGGCGCCGCTAATACCCCCGATAAGATAGCTGAGGAATTTTCTTCTGGAAACAGGTTCAGTCCCCGGTTTGGGTTCAGGTTGATTTTTCCACTCGAAACTCACCGTGACTACCTCACTGTTGTCAATCAGCGAAATGGGACACTTTTTGAACCGAACACTTTGGCATAATCAGGCGGCATTAATAAGCTCCCTGAGGTTCTGGTTGTAGTCTCTGCGACGATTAATTGTTAGGATTTGCACCTCCTTTCGGCGCTC